>JBBQIU010000323.1:0-4830 GCA_038325245.1 Verrucomicrobiota bacterium | reverse complement strand
AACGAATGCAGCGGCTTCAACTGCGCCACGGCCGGAAATGTCGACGCAGCCGCCAGAATCACCAGAGAGGGAAGCTTCATTCCCGGACCATGGTCAGCCCTCCCGCATCCGGTCAAGCCGGCCAACCATTCAGCATTCAGGGATTGTGGATAGGCGACAGCAGGTTCGTCCCCCAAAACGTAAGCACCACGAAGACGAATCCCCCCAACGCGCCCCAGGCGAGACGGTACGCCGCCTGACGGAATCGCAACCGCGAGACCATCAGCCCGAGGTAAACCACCCACACCAGGATCGACCAGGCGATCTTGGGATCCGGCCGGACCAGCACACCGTACCGCTCCCGCATCAGACCGAAACTCATCACCAATCCGGCCGTTAACAGAATCAATCCCACCCCCAGCGAGCGCAAAAGGACATGCTCCAGCCGGGGACCGTCCGGTAGTTGCGCCGACAGCGTCCGCGCCGTCTCGGAAGCTCCCGGGCGCTCACGGATGAGGTAGAGAATTCCGGCCAGGGACGCCAAACCAAACGCCGCGTACGCCAGAAGGATCAGCGCGACATGAAGACTGACCGCCGTATGTTCCAGGTCAAAATTCGGGCCCGGTTCGTCCAGCCTGGGTTGCAGCGCGAAGAACCCCGACGCCAACAGGGCCGGCGCCAGAAACACGCTGAGAAAGCGTACCCGGGCCGAGGCTCCCCCGACGACGAGGTACGCGCCGCACATGGCCCACGTCACAAACATCAGGACTTCGAAGAGATTCGTGACCGGACATTGTTTCAGGGAAAATCCCCTACCGACGAGAGCCAGGGTGTGCGCGCAGAACCCCAACGCCAGCGTGAGGTAATTCCACCATTCGCCCCGACGCATCCCCCGACGCCAGAGCAGCACCCCGTGAGCCGTCGCCAGCCCATAACAGGCCACCGCCAGCGCATACCAGGTGCGATCCGGTAAAAAATCCACGCGGCGATAATACGCGCCGACGCCCCCGGCACAACCGGGAAGCCGCGCCCGGCGGCCCCGCATACGGTGCGCCCTTCGAGAATCAGTGGTTCAGAACCTGAGGGTGTTTGGCGAAAACCATGGCGTGGCGGCTTTCGCGACTTCCACGAGCGGCGATGAGGCGCTTGGCGATGCTCTTCGTGTTCATCTTGGTCGTCGGATTCATCTTTCGGGGCTCGATTCTTCCTCCGGCTTTTCGGCTCAAGACCCTGGAGCTTCTCTTCGCCGTGCCGCTGAAGTGTCCGTGCCGGTTCGGAGGCACCGGGCCTCTCTCGTTTCCTTCTCTGCGCTCTCTGCCTTCTCTCTGGCCTAAATCCAAACGGGCAAACCCCAGGCCCACTTGAATGCGGCGGACCTGAGCGCCGGACGAGGAGGGATTTGCCACAAAGAACGCGGAGAACGCATAGATCTGGAAAGACGGGATCGCCGTCCCAGGTCCCCCCCATCCCCCGAAGGGAGGAAAAACGGGCGAGGGTACTCCTTGGAAACCATCATCCCCTTCCTACGCAATCGGTTATCCGCATTGAAGAACGAGCCCGGCGGCCCCGCGTTCCGGAGGGGCTGTAAGCCGAATTCTGTCTTCCCGCGTTGCCGCGGGGAGAGGACCATTTCTCTTAGCGACCATACCCGGGACCCGTTCCGCCGAGGCGGAACCAGAGCGGGCCGCTCCAGGGTCCCCTATTTGGCCTTGCTCCCAACGGGGTTTTCCGTGCCGCCTCGCTTACGCTCGGCGCGGTGGGCTCTTACCCCACCTTTTCACCCTTGCCACCCCACCCTCGCGGGCGGAGTTCGGCGGTATGTTCTCTGTGGCACTTTCCGTCGACGGGCCTCACGACCCAGTCTCCCGCGCGTATCCCCAAATCGAGTTCGGGGTTGCGTGGCGTCGCGCCCTGCGGAGTTCGGACTTTCCTCCCCCGACTTGCGCCAGGAGCGATCCCCCACCCCTCCGGAACGCCGATACCCTAGGCGCGTTCCTCGGAGGATCGCAAGGAAGGGAATCTGCCGTCGCGTGCCCACGTCTCGCCCCACACCTTGCGCGATCCCCCGCCCCGGTGAATGGTCTGCTCGCCATGAATCGACCTCAACTCCGGCGCCGGCTCGCCACGATTCTGGCCCTCGCCTTCCCCACCTTCACTCCCGCTCCCGCCCTCGAGAACGTCTACCTCACGGGCGTCCCCGATTATCAATGGCACCTCGGCTGCTTCGGAACGGCCTCCGGAAACCTGGTCGGCTACTGGGATCGCCATGGCTTCCCGAATCTTTACACCGGCCCCACCGCAGGCGGAGTGGCCCCGATCAACAGCTTCGGCGCCAACCGCGGCATCTTCTCCCTTTGGGCATCCCAGGCCGGTCTCGACGGCCGCCCCGACTCGCACCCAGGTCATTACGATGACTACTACGTCGCTTATGAAAGCACCGGTCGCGACCCCTACACCGCCGCCGGACGGACAGAGCACGACCCCGATTGCACCGGCGACTTCATCGGGTTGAGCCAGCGGAAATGGTCCGATCTCGGCGGCGAGTGCTCCGGCAACATTGACGCCTATGCCTTCAATTTCTTCGATCGCGACGGCTCCCGCCGGGACGACTTCACGCCCATCGACACCTCCGGGCATCGGATCCCCGATGTCCAGTCCGGCCTACGCGCGTTCTCCGAGTCCCGCGGCTATGCAGCCCACTCCTTCTCCCAACTCTCCGATTTCAACCCGGACAAGCCCCCGGGGAACGGTTTTACCTTCACCGAACTCAAGGCCGAGATTGATGCCGGTTATCCGGTCCTCCTCTTCATGCAGGCCTTCGATCAGTTCTCCCGGTCGATCTTCAGTGACACGGGCGTCAATCCCATCATCCATGCCATGCTCGCCTACGGGTATGTCATCGACGACGAGGGGAATCCTTACGTCCGGTACCGAACGAGTTGGGCCAGCGGCGATAACCAACTCAGCGCCTGGTCCCCGGCCAATTGGACGCCCGAGCAGTCGCTGAACCTCCCGCTTCGCGGGGTCATCGGGTACAGGCCCCGCCCGAAATTGGTCGGCATCCAACGAGTCTCGGGCGGGCTTCAGCTTCGCTGGCACGGACCCCAAAGCGTGCTCCGGGATGAAGGCGCCGACGCCGAGTGGGCCGTCCACGAATTCGTCATCGAGAAATCGGATCGTCTGGATCCCGCTTCATGGGAAACGGCGGTGGGCCCGATCACCGGCCTCACCGCCACCGTCCCGAACTGCTGCGACGGCACCCAATTCTTCCGGATCCGTGTTGTCGACCCTGTGCTGGACCCGTGAGGAGGGGTTCACCGAGGCTCTTCACGTCGAACAAACGGCGGGCAATAGAGACCGCGTTCCTCGCGCACCCACCACGCACCGCTCTCCCGACGTTCCGCTTTCGTGGTGAACCGATAGTGATAAAGCTTCGCCCGAATGTAGCGCGGGGGCGCATCGGGAAAGGGATTCTCCTTCAGCAACGCCAACACCGGCGCCGAACCCTCCAACAGCCGAATCCCGAACTGCAGGAACCACGGGTTCTGACGCACGTCCCCGAGGGCCGCAAACCACATCTGCCAATCCAGCCGCGGCTGGTGCGGCGCCACCTGCCAGGGTCGCCGGTCCAGCGCCCCCGGCTTGTAACGGAACGCGTAGGCACGCCAGGTGATCCCGTCGACACTTCCCTCGACAACGATCTCCGGGCGGGACGTTGTCATCACGGCGAAGAGCCCGTAGCCGTTGATCGTCCGGAACGGCCCCAACCAGCGTTCGAGCGGCTGAGCGGGCCGATCCAAGCCCGGCAAGAGATAGCCCGCCACGGGCGCACCACCCACCACCACACAAACGACCGCCACGATCCCCATCACCCGACGTCGCCACACCTCGCCCGTCAAGGCTACGCATGAACCGCCCCAGCAAACCTGTCTCGTCACCTTCGAAACCCGCTGGGCCATTTCCCCCTCTCCCGCCCGCGGGAGAGGGCCGGGGTGAGGGCAGCCGTTCGTTCCGCCGTTCATGGTCCCAATGCGCCGTTCGCGAGCCGTGGTCGCTCCCCATGAACCGACCTTTCCCAGATCCCTCTCCCGCCGGAGCGAATCGGAGGTGGGAGAGGGTGGTTCCGCGCACGCGGAACCGGGTGAGGGCTCTCCCCCCGGGTTCATGGGCCATGCGCAGGGTGCTTTCGCCATGGCAGCTCCCCATGAGCCGCCGACCCACCCAACCCTCCGCGCCACCTTCGCGACCCGCCCCAATACCTGCCGCCAGGTGGCGTCATCCACCAGGACGAGGCTGAGTACGAACGCCAGCGCATTGAAAAAAGTGTAGTTCCCCGTGACCGCGATCGCAGCCTGAAGCACCGAGAACCCAAAAAACGCGGCCAATCGCAACCGGCGCGGCGCCCAGACCAGCCACGGGAGGAACAACTCAATGCCCAGAACTCCGGCACATCCGGCCCGATGCACCCAATCGGGCAGTTGATCGACGTACCACGACCCGGGCCCCGGCAGCGGTTGCGTCCAAAAGTGGTACTCCAGAGCGCGGAGCCCCCGCCACGCCGCGTCGCCGCTCGCCAGCTTGACCGCGCCGGATTCGAACATCAGCCGGAACAGCAGAAAGACCACCAGTCCCCGTCCCAACCAGGATGGCGGTATGGACCGCGCCTTCGCCCGCCCCCAGCACCACGGCGCCAGAAACACGGCCAGGAACGTCGACTCCAGCAGAAGCGTGTCCCACTGGAAGGAGAGGAAGTCCTGCCCAATCACCGACAGGGACAGGTACGTCAGCCACAGCCCGAAAAAGGCCGGCGCACGCGCAAATCCAATTCCAGCCACCACCGCCAGTGCGACC
>JBBQIU010000322.1:0-4842 GCA_038325245.1 Verrucomicrobiota bacterium | reverse complement strand
CAGGGAGTCCGGCAGGGGAAGGTGCCGGAAGGCGAGGGAGCGGCAGTCGAGAAGAAGGGCGCGATGGGCTTGCGCGTGGGCGGAGATGAACTGGTCCATGACGCCGCACTGGGTTCCGGCGAAGTGATGTTCGGCGCGTTGGCCGGCGAGGGCGAGTCGGGCGCGGTCCACGGGAATGCCGGCGTGCGTGAGCAGGGCGAGGCCGACGCTCATTTGAAGGGCGGCGGAGGAGCTGAGGCCGGCGCCGTCGGGGACATCGCCGGCAAACCAGAGATCGGCGCCGTGAAGGTGGTGGCCGTCGCGTTCGAGTTCCACGGCGATGCCGCGGACGTAGTCGTTCCAATGCCGCTGGAAGGGTTGTCCGGGATGGTCGAGATCGAGGTGGAAGGACTCGTTCCGATTGGCGGCATGGACATGAAGGACGCGGCCGGGTCTGGGGGCAAGGGCGGTCCAGGTGGCGAAGCCGATGGCGGCGGGCAGGACGAAGCCGTCGTTGTAATCGGTGTGTTCGCCGATGAGATTGACCCGACCGGGGGCGCGGGTGACGACGGTGGGATCACGGTGGAAGGTGGCCTGGAAGCCTTCGATGGCGTCGGTATGGGTCATGGGAGAGTGGGACATTTGGCGGACACGCATTGAGATCCGGAATCGAGATCTCAGACAGGCGCTCAGGAGCGCCGACATTCCAGTCGGCAGGGCGAGGGTATGTGTGTTCCCGGCGGACAGGAGTGCCCATGCTCCCATGGCGAACGCCTCGGTTCATCACGGCCCCGAGGCTGCCTCAACGGGAAGCGAACGCCAATGAGGGGTGGGTGAGGACACGAAGAAATGCGATCGAAGCGAACGGGTTCTTGCGGTTGGTGTCGTGGCTGGCAACCTTCGCGTGCGTTCAGGCCGAAGGGCGGGGGAGCAAAGGGTCAAGGGCGCCATCGAATGAAGTCCAACGGCCATCCGGTCATGGCGGCGCGCCTCGAAGTCGAGCGCGGGGATGGGGATGCGTTGCTGCTGAAGGTGGAAGGGGATCTTACGAACACGACGGTGCCGGAACTCTGGCGTCAGTCGGAGGCGATGATCATCGGAGGAACCTCGTCGAGCGTGGCGGTGGATGCGTCGGGGGTGGGGCGGATCGACGGGGCGGGGATGGCGTGGCTTCTGAAGGTGGGATGTCGGGCGACGTGTTCCGGCGGGCGGTTGGAAGTTCGTGGACTGGCGCCGGCCTACGAGAAGTTGCTGGAACGATACGATCTCTCGCATTACCGGACGGTGAAGATGATCCCCCCGAAATCGCTGCCCCTGCCCGAGCAGGTCGGGCGGGTGACGGCCCACCTCTGGCAAGATCTCCAGACGCATATTGGTTTCGTGGGGGAGATGACGGAATCCCTGATCCGGGCGGTGCTGAATCCACGTTCGATCCGGTGGAGGGATCTTTTGTTGGCGGCGGAGCGGACTGGAGCCGACGCGGTTCCGATTGTGGCCTTGATCTGCGCCCTGGTGGGGTTGGTGCTGGCGTTTCAATCGGCGATGGCGATGCGACCGTACGGGGCGGAGATCTACGTGGCGAACCTGGTGACGATCGCGATGTTGCGGGAGTTGGGACCCTTGATGACGGCGATCATCCTGGCGGGCCGGTCGGGGGCTGCCTTTGCTGCCGAGATCGGGACCATGAAGGTGAATGACGAGGTGGCGGCATTGACCACGATGGGATTGCGGCCGGTGCCATTTCTGGCCGTTCCGCGGATGTTGGGCATGGTGTTGACGATCCCGTTCCTGGCGATGGTTGGGAATGTCGCGGGCATTCTGGGGGGGGCGGTCATGTTTTTGACGCTGGACTATCCGATGGCGGCCTATTTCAAACAGGTGTTGTTGGCGGCTGAGCCGCGACACCTGATCAGCGGTCTGATCAAGAGCGTGTTTTTCGGCATCACGATCGCTGGCGTTGGTTGCATGCGCGGACTTGAGACGGAGCGGGGCCCGAGTGCGGTTGGGTTGTCGGCCACACGGGCGGTCGTGACGGCGATCCTGCTGACCGTCATTCTGGATGCGATTTTCGGGACGGTCTTTTATTTCATCGGATTCTGAGTTCATGGACGCCCCCAACCCGATCGTGATTGAGGTCGACCGCCTCTCGGCGGGATACGGGGAGACGGTGATCCTGGAGAATCTCACGTTCGACGTGAAGCGGGGCGAGGTGTTCGTGATCCTGGGAACCTCGGGATGCGGGAAGACGACGCTTTTACGGAATATGATTGGACTGGAACAGCCGCTGGGCGGGCGGGTGCTCATCGGGGGAGGGGACGTGGTGGAGGCGGAAGGGGAGGATCGGAGGCAGTTGTTGCGCCGGTTCGGGGTGATGTTCCAGAACGGCGCCCTGTTTGGCTCGTTATCTCTGCTGGAGAACGTGCGTCTTCCTCTGGAGGAGTTCACGGAGTTGGGGCCGGAGGCGATCGACCTGATTGCGCGGATGAAGTTGCAGTTGGTGGGCCTGCACGGTGCGGAGGAGCGGCTGCCTTCCGAATTGAGCGGAGGGATGCAGAAGCGGGGGGCGATCGCGCGCGCGATGGCCCTGGACCCGGAGATCCTTTTTCTGGATGAACCGTCGGCGGGACTGGATCCGGTGACGTCGGCGGGCCTGGACGAATTGATCCTGGAGCTTTCAGGTTCCCTGGGCGTGACGTTTGTAGTGGTGACGCACGAGTTGCCGAGCATTTTTGCGATCGCGAGCCGGGTGATCATGCTGGAGCGTGAGCGCCGGGGAATTCTGGCGGAGGGAACGCCGGCCGGATTGCGCGACGCGCCCCCGGACGACAAGGTTCGGCAGTTTTTTCGTCGTGAAGCGAATCCCTAGGAACGAGCGTTCGATGATTGCGTGAGGTCATGAGTGCGAAGGCAAACCATTTCAAGCTGGGGCTGTTCATGCTCGGGGGCACGAGCCTCCTGATCATGGCGCTGGTATTGCTGGGCCTTGGCGATTCGCTTAAGAGGCCGCTGATGGTGGAGACCTATTTGGATCAGTCGGTGCAGGGGCTGGAGATTGGGTCGAAGGTGAACTTTCGCGGGGTGCTTTTCGGATCGGTTTCAGGGATCGGGTTTTCGAGGACCCGCTACGAGGAGGGGAAGCCGGTGGAGGAGCAGCGGCGATACATACTGATCGAGGTGGCGGTCGAGCCGCGGTTCCACGGGGAGTGGGGCCACGAGTTCTTCAACTTCCTGAAGGCGGAAATTTTACGAGGCCTGCGTTTTCGGCTGAACTCGCAGGGGATCACCGGGCTGTCGTACCTGGAACTGGACTATGTGGATCCGGCGCGATACCCGAGGCTGCCGATGACCTGGACACCGGAGCACCTGTACATCCCATCGGCTCCGGGAACCCTGACCAAGTTGCTCACGTCGGTGGAGCAGGTGTTTCGCAGGCTGGAGGGGGTGGATCTCGAGCAGGTCCTCACGAATCTGAACCGGCTTCTGGCCACTGCGGAGAACGAGATCCGAAGCGCCCAGATTGCCTCCATCTCGTCGCAGGCGACCAATCTTCTGTCGGAATTGCGGGATTCCAACCAGGCGCTCCAGGCGGTGCTTAAGGATCCCAAGCTCAAGGAGATCCCGGAGCACGCGGCGGAGACGTTGCGGGCGTTGCGGGAGCGGGTGGAGCGTCTGGATCTCGAGGGGGTTGTGAAGCGCGCGGAGCAGGCGCTCGCGACGGCGGACGGGTTTCTGGCCGGCAAGGAACCCGAACTGGCGGCCACCCTGGCCAATCTGAAGGCGCTTTCCGAGAACCTCCGCCTCCTGAGCGAGTCGGTGCGGAACAACCCGTCGGGAATCCTGTTGGGACTTCCGCCGAAGCCGGTGCAAGGATCTCCATGAAGACAATACTGGATCGGCGTGCATTTCTGGCGCTTTCGACCCTGGGTACGGCCGGGGCGGTGTCGGGGTCGTCGGGTTGCGGTTTGCGCAAGGCCGGGTTGCCGGCGCGGACGTTCCTGCTGAAGGGTCCGGCGCCCTCCGCCGAGGTGTCGGAAGGAGCGGATGAGCCGCGGAGATTGGGGGTACTGCTGGTGCGCCCGTTCAAGGTTGCGACGGCGTTTGATTCGCGTTCGTTCGTGATTCGCCGGACGGAATCCGAATACGTGACGGACGCGTACAACGGCCTTTTCGTGTCGCCGGGGGCGATGCTGACGGATCTGGTGGCGGAGTATGTGCGTGGGCTGAAGGTGTTTGGGGCGGTGACGACGGGGGGGAGCCAACTGGCTCCGAGCCACGCGCTCGAGGGGACTGTGATGGAATGGTACGGCGATTACCGGGAACCGGGAGCGCCGAAGGCGGTGCTTTCGATTCAATTCAGGCTTCTGCACCCGCTTGTGGGCGGGGCGTCACCGCTCTTGTGGCAGAAAGGAGATCGTCAGGTGATTGCAATTCCCAAGGTTGGGGCGGACGAATTGGTGGCGGGTTGGGAGGAGGGATTGGGACAGGCACTTCGAGGGTTGGAACCGGCGTTGTTTCATAGGGCCCCTGCGAATTTTCAGACAGGCTCCTAGAGCGAGGGGGGGGTGTTTCGCTGACAAGTCGGGGAACCACCGCTAGCTTGCGCCCGTGTCGGATCTGGCGGAGTCATTGGATGCGCTTCCTTCCCTGGGCCGGATCCGGATTCCGGATCTCTGGCAGCAGGAGGCCGTGGGGTCGCTTCGCGCGGGTCAGGACGTGGTGGTGCATGCGCCCACCGGGGCGGGGAAGACGCTGGTTTTTGAGCTTTGGTCCAACGAGGGCCGTTTTCCGGGGCAGGCCATCTACACGGTTCCCACTCGGGCCCTGGCGAACGACAAGCTGGCGGAGTGGCGGGCGAAGGGCTGG
>JBBQIU010000321.1:0-4849 GCA_038325245.1 Verrucomicrobiota bacterium | reverse complement strand
CCGGATGCCGGTCGAGCAGGGATCGGGCGGCCGCGCGAACGCTCGCGACGAGTTCGGGTGGGGACAGGACTTGGACCTGGCCGCCCCAGCCCAGCAGCCAGCGGTGGACCTCGATCAGGCTTCCGAGCCGGAACCGGAGTTCGACGCCGCCACCGGAAAGCTCCTTCAAGTCCTGCGACGGATGCCAGCGCTTCTCCCGGATGTAATCGGCGGCGGGCTCATCGAAATGAAGCACTACCTGGAAGTCTCCTTCGCGCGAGAAGACGCCAAAGCTGTCCCTGAGCTGTTTCTCGAGGGCGAAACGCGCCGGCTTGGGGAAGGTCTTCCCGGACGGTTCCGAAGTCGCGATACGGGCGGGAACGAAGGTCCGGATGGCTTGGCGGAGTTGATCGAACGCGAACAGGTACCAATCGCCGTTCACATTCGCGAGGTGGTAGGGATCCACGACGCGGGTTTCAGGCGCGCGGGCGCCCGGCTTTCGATACGCGAGGCGCAGTTGGCGCCGGTGCTGAATGGCGTCGGCGAGGGTTTCGAGGAGTGGGACATTGACGATGGGCTCGGCGCTGGTGCGGAAGCTGATCGCATGATCCCACTCAGCGAGGTTGAGCGAGACGGTGTCGGGCAGGGAACGTTCCAGTTTCTTCAGGGCGGTGACGAGGCGTTGCTCGTAGGGTGTGCCCCGGTATTGCTGAAGCGCCTTCTCCGCCACCAGAAGCGCAAAGAGTTCGCCCTCGCTGATCTGAAGGGTGGGGAAGGCGTCGACTTCCTCCGTGTAGCGATAGCCATTGGCCGAGGGATCGAACTGGACGGGCAGCCCAAGTCGATCGCGCATGAAATCGAGATCCCGACGAATGGTCTTGGTGCAGACCTCGAGATCGGCGCCCAGTTGGGTTGCATTCGGGTGACGTCCAGATTGGAGGGCTGCATGGATACGCATCATTCGTTCCAGCGGCGGACGGGAGGACTGCTCGGGACTCGAGGGCGTGCGACGCGGCGGCTTCATGCGAAGGGCAGAGGGTGGGTCGGCGTGCATAAACTGCAAGGAGGCCGATGAAGCGCGATTGGGGCTCAGCGCCTTGGGGTTGTCGGGCCAAGCCCGTGAGAGCACGCTGGAGCCAATGCAACTCCCCGTCCCTGCCCCGCTCGGATTGAAGCGATCGTTCGGCTTTGGAGACCGCCTTGGCCTGGCAACACCAGGCCATGTGAATGCCGTCCGAGGAACGGGCTTTGCCCCCATCTTCGCCCAGCAATCGATCCGTGAAATGGCGCGGACCCAGCGGACACCCGAGGATGTCATGAAGGCGACGCAGTCGGCTCTGGTGATCGAAGGGTTCCGCGAGCCGTGGGGCGCGGACGCCGATCACCTCAAGACTCCGGAAGACGTGGCGCGGACGGCGGCGGCGGGGTTCTGTTTCTTCACGATCGACCCTTCGGCATTCGTCAACAATGCCGCCGATGGAATGACGGCGAAGCAGTTGACAGTAGAGGTCGCTAAGATCGAAGCCGAGGGAGTGTTTGGCGGACGGGGGTGGAGGGAGGAGTATCTCCGGAGCGCCTTCGACGTCGGGGCCGGACCGGCGCTGCGTTTCAGCCAGGAGGCGCTCCTGCGGGCGGTCGTGAAGTACGGACGCGCCGTGGCCCACACCGAACGGATGGGTCGGGCCATCGCGACCGCCTGCGCGGCCCGGAGCTTCGAAATTGAGGTGAGTGTGGACGAAACGGACTCGCCGACCCACCCGCTCGAGCACCTGTTCTTTGGGCAGGAGCTTCGGGCGCGACGGGTGCCGCACGTCGTGAGCCTGGCGCCGCGGTTCATCGGGGACTTCGAGAAGGGCATCGATTACCGGGGCGACGTGGCGGCGTTCGAGGCAGCTCTGCGCCAGCACGTGGCGATCGCCCGGCATTGCGGTCCCTACAAGATCAGCATCCACAGCGGCTCTGACAAATTCGCGGTCTATCCGGCGATTGGCCGCCAATGCGGCGATCTGCTTCATGTGAAGACAGCGGGGACGAGTTACCTGGAGGCATTGCGGGTGGTCGCGCGGACGGCGCCTGCGCTGTTCGGTGAGATCGGTGAGTATTGTCGGGGCCGATTTGCCACGGACCGACAGAGCTACCACATCTCCACAACGGAGGCAGAAATCGCCGATCTGCCGCCGTTCCGGGAAGCCACCCAGGAGAAGGCCTGGTTGGACGACCGCACCGGGCGGCAACTGCTGCATGTCACCTTCGGATCGGTGCTCACGGTGGGAACGGATGCCTCGGGTCGCCTCTTCAAGACGGGCATCCTCGAGCAATTGACGCAGAACCCGGGCCTGCACCTGGAACTCGTGTCGCGCCACCTGCGCCGCCACATCACGCGCCTGAACGCCGGGTAGGCGTTCGCCAGAGTGCGGCGACCTGTCGCCTTTGGCATGGAGGTGAAGCCGGAATTATAAGCGGTGCCGGGAGGGCCTCGCAGTCCAAACGCTTCGCGTTCGCCAAAGCCAGAGAGGTGATTCGGCCGGGACATGGGTAGGCTCGGACGAGGTTGTATCGCCGGAGGTCAAGCCGGACGCCTTGGTACCGGTTCATGGGTAGCGACGTTTTCCAAAGTCGGGACACGTATTGCGGCCATGAACCGTGCGATGGAGGGCGCCGCTCCGTCGGCGCCGAGGATTGGGTTAGGGCAATAGTTCAACAGGTTCCGACGGAGCGGAACCCTCCAGGGCGGCTTCGGTTCATGGCAAGAGCCTGCACGGTCCGCGCACCGTCACACCTTGGGCTTCCAGCCGGGGCGGTACTCGCGGGACCAGAGCTTTGCCGCCTCGGACTCGCCCACGATTTTCCTGTCGACGGGATCAAACCGAATCTCGCGTTTGAGGCGATAGGCGATATTCCCGAGGTGACAAAGCAAGGTGCTTCGCTGGGCATCCTCGATCTCCTGGTTCAGGCGGACGCCGTCCCGAATGGCGTCGATCCAATTCCTGAAATGGACGACGTCGCCGCCGGGACCCGTGCCGGACCCGATTTCAACTCCCTTTAGATCGTAGACCTTGTAGCCCGAGCCCTCCTGAGCGAGGGAACCCTTCTCGCCGTAGAAGGTGAGCCACGCGCGTTTGGCTTCGGCCCGTGGATTGCAGCTCGAGTGGTCGAAGGAGGCGCCGCAAGAGCCGAAATCGTAGGTCGCGATCGCGGTGTCGGGTGTTTCCTGGTCGTCGTCGTAATGGTATCGGCCGCCCACGTAGCTGACGCGGGTGGGGTAATCGACGCCGAGACCCCAGCGGGCGAGGTCGAGGGCGTGGACGCCGTTGTTGGCAAGTTCGCCACCGCCCCAGTGCCAGCGCCAGTGCCAGTTGTAATGGACCAGGTTGTCGACGTACGGCTGCTCGGGGACAGGCCCCTGCCAGAGGTCGTAATTGAGATGGGCCGGAACGGGTGCGGGTTTGCCGCGGCCCATGGGGGGACGGGCGTTGTCGTAATATGTGCGGGCCGAAAGGACCCGGCCGATGACGCCCTCGCGTAGTTTCTGCATGCCCTCGATGACGCCCGGCCAACTACGGCGCTGGGTGCCCATCTGGACTTTGCGGTTGTGACGCCGAGCGGCTTCCACCATCCATTCGCCTTCCTGGGCGTTGTGGCTTCCCGGTTTCTCGACGTAAACATGTTTGTCGGCCGCGCAGCCAAGGATGGTGGCCGGGGCGTGCCAGAAGTTGGGTGTGGCAATCGTGATGGCGTCGACGGATGGGTCGTCGAGGATCCGACGAAAGTCCGGCGTGGTCCGGGCGGTTCGATCCTGCTTGCCGTCGAGCCACTTGGCGGCGGCGGCCACACGATTTGCGTCGATGTCACAGAGCCACGCGACTTCGACTCCTGGAATCTGCTGGAGAGCCTGGACATGGTCGAGGCCACGTCCGAGGGCCATGACACCGACCCGGACCCGGCGGGAAGGCGCTTCGGCGCCGCGGAGTCCTGGGGTGGCTCCGTACAAAGCGAGGCCGGCGGCGGTGGTGGACGAGCGTTGGAGGAAGTGTCGACGATTCATGGGCAGGAGGGTTTTAGGGGAGCCTATGCGAAGTCGTACACGACGACCTTGGTGCAGACCTTTTTGAAGACCTTTTCGACGAACTCGACGTGGGATGGGTGCGCCTGATAGGCATCTTGAGCTTCCTTGTCGGTGAAGACGAGGTTGAGGGCGATCTGGTAGCTCTGGTCGACCACGGGGCGGTGGCTCTTCATCATCCTGCCGATGTGAAAATGCAGTGTGCCCGGAATGCCGCGGAGATACTTTTCGGCTCCTGCGAGCAGTTCCTCGGCGCCGGAGGGCTGCGCTGGATCGGTCCAGAAAATGACAACGTGCGAGAACATGGAACGACAGTATCCAAGGAAACCCGCGGATGGCGAGCGGTCTGAAGCAGGGCATGACCCAGGCATGCCTCCAGGGCTCGGGCGTCGGGCCGCATTGCGACTTTTGGCGGGATTACCCCTGGCCTTCGCGATGGGGGGTTCAAGGGGTGTCCGGGCGCAAGTGGCCGAGACATCGGTGTTGCCGCCGCTTCCGCGATTGCCACTGCTGCAGTACCGGACGTCCAGCGGGGAGATGCGGCCGGTACGGCGGCGGTCGGAGTGGCGACGGCGGCGGGAATCCATTCTGGACAGCTTCCAGGAAGTTGCCGGGCCTTTGCCGGGTCGGGAGCGGCGGTGCCCTTTAAGGGTCCAGGTGCTTTCCGAGGAGGACTGCGGTGCGTTCATTCGGCAGGACATCCGCTACGAATCGGAGCCAGGGGGGCAGGTGCCGGCGTATCTGCTGATACCGAAGTCGGCCCTCGCCGGACGGCACGGGCCCGGGGCGTTGTGCCTCCACCAGACC
>JBBQIU010000320.1:0-4866 GCA_038325245.1 Verrucomicrobiota bacterium | reverse complement strand
GGTGTTGTAAAAAAATGGGGGCAAACAGCTTTTTATCAAGATGATGCTAAAAACAAAGCATTAGCTGAAATGGCTTCACAAATAAATGCCCAAATATCGTCCACATCGGTTTTCCTCCGCGATCACTTCCCCGCGAGGCTTCGCGCCGATGTTCCCCTTCCCATGCAGGCGCACGCTGATGTTCCCCGCCTCGCGATCCCGGCCACCGACCACCAGCATTGTATGCACCTTCGCCGTCTCGGCATCCTGGATCTTACCATTGATCTTGGTAGCCGAGACATCGCCCTCGACCCTCACAAATCCGTCCCGCAGTTCATCCACGATCCCGCGGGCATAGGCCGCCAGGGCCTCGTCCTCCCCCACCGTTAGCACCCGGACCTGCTCGGGCGCCAGCCAGAGCGGGAAATTCCCCGCGTAATGTTCGATCAGGAAACCGATAAACCGCTCGTGGGTTCCCAGCGGCGCCCGGTGAATGCACAGCGGCGTCTTGGCCGCGTTGTCCCGGTCCCGGTACACGAGTCCGAACCGCCTCGGCACCGCGAAATCCACCTGATTGGTCGCAATCGTGAACTCACGTCCGATCGCGCTCCACACCTGGACGTCGATCTTCGGCCCGTAAAACGCGGCCTCGTTGGCTACTTCCACGAAGTCGATCCCGGATTCGACCAGCACTTGCCGGACCATCGTCTCCGTCTGCTTCCAAAGCTCCGGCTCATCCACGAACTTTTGACCCAGCTTCGCCGGATCGTGGGTCGAGTACCGCATCTGGTACTTCTCGATTCCGAAGATCTTGAAGTACTTCAGATACATCTCGTTCACGGCCCGGAACTCCGACGCGAACTGCTCCGGCGTGCAGTAGATGTGGGCGTCGTTCATGTTCAAGGAACGTACCCGCATCAGACCGAACAGCTCGCCCGACTGCTCGTACCGATAGCAGCAACCGTACTCCGCCAGCCGCAGGGGTAGATCCCGGTAGCTGCGGGGCTCCGCCGCGAAGATGCGATGGTGATGCGGGCAGTTCATCGCTTTCAGGTAGTACCGGCCGCCCATCAGCGAAATCTCCGCCTCCAACTTTCCGATCTCATGCTGCAACGACTCTGCCGTGACACCCGCCGGATTCGGCGCCACGGCGCGCTCGATCGACTCCATCAACCGGATCAGGTCCGCCCGCTTCTCGGTCAACTGAACGCGCCGTTTCCGCTCGTCTTCCTCCAGCATTTCAATCGGTGGAAACATGCTCTCGGCGTAGTACGGCAGATGCCCGCTGGTCTGGTACATCTTCTCCTTCGCCAGGTGCGGCGTCCGGACCCGCACATAGCCCGCCTGGAATTCCGTCTCCTTCGCCAACCGCTCCAATTCCTCCACCAACACCGTGCCCTTCGGAAGCCAGAGCGGCATTCCCGGCCCCACGAACTCCGTGTCGATCGCGTACAAACCCATCTCCGCCCCGATCTTCCGGTGGTCCCGGCGCTTCGCCTCCTCCTGCATCTTCAACCACTCTTCGAGCTGGGTCTTGTTCTTGAAGGCGGTCCCGTAAATCCGCTGCAACTGCGGGTTCTTCTCGTCGCCCTTGTAATAGGCGCTCGCCACCGTCATCAGCTTGAACGCCCCGATGTTCCCCGTCCGCATCACGTGCGGCCCCGCGCACAGATCGACGAAATCGCCGTTCTGATAGTACGAGATCGGTTCGCCCTCCGGAATCTGGCCCAGCAGGTCCAGCTTGAACTTGCTCGCCTGACCCGGCCGCTCCGAGAGCCCCCCCAGGCGCCCGCTCTGCGCCTCCTGAATCGCCTGCTCGCGCGTCACCGTCCGCTTTTCGAAGACATGGTTCGCCTTGATCTCCTTCTTCATCTCCTCCTCGATCCGCGGGAAATCCTCCTGCGAAATCCGGTGGGACAGTTCGAGGTCATAGTAGAACCCGTTCTCCACCGGCGGCCCGTACGCAAACTGCGCGTCCGGCCAGATCCTGAGGATCGCCGTCGCCAGGACGTGTGCGCAGGAGTGCCGAAGACGTTCGAGCTCCGACATCCGCTCGCGGTCGTCGAGCGTCTTGCGCTCGGGCGGGGATGGAGGTTGGGACGAAGATTGGGACGAAGATTGGGAAATCGCCGGGTTCTGCATACGGATTCCATTCGATCTGGATTCACCACCGCCGACGCCAGGTTCCGAAAACGAAGACGCCTCGGACCGGTGCGGGTGCGAGGCGTCTTCGCGTCCTGCCGGTTATCCCGGCGGACGCTACATCGTCGTGGTCAGCTTCCAAATCACCGGTGCGTTATCGCACACGCCCCTCCCGCCCGCAACGCCGTTTTACCCGTCACCTCAACTCACCGCAAAGCCTCGACGGCGGCTTGGTACACCGCCGACACCTCGTGCCCCGCCGTCACGGTCATGTTCAGATCCCGCAACAGCCCGTTCTCCAGACCGTAGATCCACCCATGCACCGACAGCTCCTGCCCGCGTTCCCAGGCATCCCGCGCGATCGTGGTCTGGCACACGTTGACGACCTGTTCGACGACGTTCAACTCGGACAGCCGGCTCGCGGCCTGGAATTCATCGGCCACCCCCTCCAGAAGTCTTCCATGCTTCTCCCGCACGTCCTGCAAGTGCCGAAGCCAGTTGTCGCTCAGGCCGATCCTGTCCCTCCGGAGGGCCGCCTCCACACCGCTGCAGCCATAGTGCCCGCACACAATCACGTGCCGCACCTTCAGCACGTCCACGGCGAACTGCATGACCGACAGACAATTCAGATCCGTGTGCACCACCAGGTTGGCGATGTTCCTGTGGACGAACAGTTCCCCCGGCAAAAGTCCCACAATCTGGTTGGCCGGAACCCGGCTATCCGAACACCCAATCCAGAGATACCCCGGCGACTGCTGGTCGGAGAGTTTACGGAAGAATTCCGGGTCCTGTCGCCGAATCCCTTCGGCCCAGGTTTTGTTCTGCTCAAAGAGTTGATGGAGCGATCGCATGGGTCGCGGCGTCCTTCGAACGATGCCGCAAGCCGCCGAGGCTAGACAAAATCCTTCCGAACACAAACCCAGGTGACCCCCGCACCGCCCATTGCTAGGCTCGACGGACTTTGAGTTCGCCCACGCTCAGTCCTGCTGTCCGGTTGCTGCGCGACCTCATCGCGTTGCCCAGTGTCAATCCCGCGTTCCTACCGCCAGGAGACGACCTCGCCGGCGAGCATCGCATGGCCGACTTCATCGCGTCCCTCGGCGCGAAAGCCAGGCTCGCCGTGGACTTCCAGGACGTGCTCCCCGGTCGCCGCAACGTGCTCCTTCGCTACACACCTCCCCGACGCCCCCGTCACCGTGTCCTCCTCGCTCCCCACCTCGATACCGTCGGCAGCATCGACGGTTCCCGGGAAATCTTCGATCCCCAGGTGTCCGGAGGCCGCGTCTGGGGCCGCGGCGCCTGCGACACCAAGGGATGCGTCGCCGCCATGCTCACGGCCCTGTTCGAAGTCGCCACCGGTCCTTCCCAACCCGCCGAAACCGAAATCCTCTTCGCCGGACTCATCGACGAGGAATGCCAGCAGCTGGGTTCCCGAGCCTTCCTCAAGTCCCGATGGCGCGCCGACCTCGGAATCGTCGGCGAACCCACCCAACTCGAGGTCGTCACCGCCCACAAGGGCGACGTGTGGGGCCGGATCGAGACACGGGGAAAAGCCGCCCATGGAGCCCGCCCGGAACTCGGCGTCAACGCCGTCCGCGCCATGGCCCGCGTCGTGGAACTGCTCGAAGGGGAATACGCCGACGAACTTCGCCGCCGGCCGGAGCATCCCCTTCTCGGACGCCCCACCATCAACGTGGGAAGCATTCGTGGGGGCAGCCAACCCAACATCGTGCCCGACCGCTGCGTGATCGAGGTCGATCGCCGAACCGTCCCCGGCGAGACCGAAGCCGGAGCCAAACGCGAGATCGAACGCTTCCTCCGACGCCACGGCGTGAAATCGACGCTCGTCGACATAAAGGGAGTCGGCGCGCCCCCCCTGGAAACCGACCCGTCTCTTCCGTGGGTCCAGACTTTCCTCCATGCCACCGGACGCAGCGAGGTTCGCGGGGCGACCTACTTCTGCGACGCCGCCATCCTTGCCCTCGGCGGTACCCCTTGCGTCGTGTTTGGTCCCGGGGATATCGCCCAGGCCCACACGGCGCGTGAGTGGATCTCCATCACGTCGCTCAACCGAGGCACGGCCCTGCTGAAGCGGTTCCTTCAAGACCTTCCGTGAGCGCCCCCGCCCCGGCCCCCGCCCCGGCGTCGGAGTCCCGCCGCGAGGTCGTCTCCTTCTTCCGCCAAAGCGGCTGGATGTTCCTCGCCAACGGACTCGCGGGCGTCTTTTTCACCCTCGTCCACTCGCCCGCCGGCCGAATCGCCCAAGTCGCCGGCGTCGGCAAGGCGGAATACGCCACGTTCGGCGCCCTGCTGGATTCGATGATCCTGATGGGTATCCCCGTGGGCGGGCTTCAAGCCGTGTTCGCCCAACTCGCGTCAGGCGCCATCGATGGCCCGCGCCAGAACCAACTGCGCGCTACAGTGCGCACCGTCCTGGCCCTGGTCGTGGCGCTTTGGACCCTCGCTGCGGTCGGCGTGTGGATCGGCCGGGCTCCGATTCTGAGCGCCTTTCAGATCACGAATCCGTGGGCGCTGGGATTCACGCTCTTGACGCTGCTGGTGGGATTGGTGTTTCCCGTCTTCGCGGGCCTGCTCCAGGGCGGCCAGCGCTTTTTCTGGATGGGCAATGCAGCGATCGCTTCCGGCGCCGGTCGGTTGATGGGGGTCACGGCCATGGTCGTGGTTTGTGGCTACCTCGCAGCCGGGGCCATGGCGGGAGTGATGCTGGGCGCCTCCGCCGCGCTC
>JBBQIU010000319.1:0-4871 GCA_038325245.1 Verrucomicrobiota bacterium | reverse complement strand
CAGAGATTCGCGAGGATGGTGGGCCAGACGAGCCAAAGACGACCATCCGGGTCCTGAAAGAAGGCACAATTGGTGTCGGGATAGCCGGGGGTGTCGGCGAGGGTGAACCGCGAACTCCAGGATGTGGAACCGCGACGGAGGCGTGCGCCCTCGATTTTGACGTCGTCCGCCTTTCGCTCGCCCGAGCCGTGAAACCAACAGACCAGAAAGTCACCGCGAGGCGTCTCGACGATGCTGGAACCGTGATTGTGCCAGTGCTCGGAGGGGAAAATCAGCTCGCTGCGCAGGAAAGGGTGAGGGGATGACCGTCGAGATCTCGGCTCCGCGCCGGGGGAGGCGACACCGCAAAGGACGAGGCTGCAAACCGCGAGGAAAACGGGGAATGGAAGTCGGGGAGGGAGCATCGGCGGGAAGTGGTTTGATGGTTACCGGTTCTCCAGGGGGCGCCCCCGGAGGTCGGTGTCGCTGCCATAGAGGTAGGTGAAGTATCGGGAGTTCCGTTGGAGCTCGAGCATCGCCGAGTTGACCGAAGGAATGCCCGATTGGCGAGGCACCACGTAGGAGACACCGACGGCTTCCTGGGGTCGCCCGAAAAGATCGCGGCTGAGCACAAGGTGCCCTTCAGCGGTGAATTCTTCCACGGCGCGGCCGGGGCAGAACCGACGCCAACCGACGATCCCCCCTGCAGAATCGTGTTGATACACGTCGCGCCAGTCCTTGGGGGCGAAGATGGCTCGGTCGACCATGTGGCTGAGGAACCGGACCGTGACCCCATTGGGGCGAACGATCTGACCGAGCCACTTTGCGTGAAAATCGGCGAGTAGGTTACGTTCGAACACGGTCGGTTCAGGGCGTCCGGTGGCAGAAGCAAAAGTCCAATCGAATTCAAAACCGGAACCGGAACCGGAACCGACGGACACCATGCCGAACCCGGTGAGTCGATTCTTGGCCGTGTTGATGAAATTGCGGAGGGAGATGGAAGTGTTGCCCCAAAGGGGTCCGAGGAAGCGCGCGTGATTCCGGATGAAATCGGGATCCTCGGCGAGTCGCTCGAAGACGCTGGCGATGAGGCGTCGCGCTGGCTCGGTGACCTGGGTGGCCGAAGAACGGGCGGCATTGTACGCCGCGACCGCGACGGTGACAGCCGCCGATTTCTGGTTATAGACGGTGCGGAGGGCTTGGATTTCGGGGGAGTTAGGGTCGGCGCCGTCGGCTTGCGCCTTCTTCTCGGCCTCGGCGAGGGCCGCGTAGGCTTCGTTGCGTGCGGTGATAGCGAATCCGTTGGCGGCGAGCGTAGAGGCTTCGAGGGCTTCCGCCTGGCGGATGGCGTCCTGGATTGCGGCGATCTCATGGAGAACGGTGGCGCCGACGGCTCCGAGGACGAGTTGAACGGCGGGGTCTTGGGGTTCGCGCTGAAGCCAGTCCAGGAACGGGGTAAGCTCGCGAATCTCGACGACGACTCCTCCCGCGGCATAGCCGACGTCGAGGAGTCGGCCAGCCGGATCATAGGTCCTGAGTTCCCTGTCGGAGCCGTACCACGACAGGAAGGCGGGAGCGGACCACCAGACGCCGTTGGAAACGAAGAGCGCGATTTCCTGGCGGGAGGATTGGAGGCGAGATCCGGGTTGGATGGGCTGTCGACCCGCCCATTCGAACCGGACTTCGACCCTTGAACGGTTGGCATTGAGGGAACGGATGGAGATCCGGGAGGGGTCGCCACGCAGAACGACCCAGCGGTAGGTCAGGGGCAGTTGGTTCGCGTCGAAACTGGTTTCGGCACTGACGACGAGTCGTCGTTGGAGATCCAAGCTGCGCCAGATGCGGGCCACGGAACCTGGGGTGTCGACCAGGGCCTCGACGGGGTTGACATCGAAGAAATGGACGCCCCGCTGGAGTCCGGGAGAATCCTCCTGAAGGACGTGGATCTGGGCGAGCGGCGGAAGGGAATCGGGAAGGATTTCGTGCGCCATTTGAACCATGCGCAGGGGATCCACGGCCGTGGGCTCGAAGGCGGACGGGTGGGCGCGGCCGGTGAAGTAATCATCGGGCGACATGAGGTTCGTGGAGGTGAACCGGAACAGCATCTGCAAGGTGGGCATCAGCAGGCCATGCTCCTTGAGGCGCATTTTGGTGTCGGGTCGGAAGGCGGCGAGGCTGGCGACGGCGCCACGGACGAACGGGAGGTCGGTGGTGGACGAGCCCTGGGAATTGAAAAAATACGGGCTGTTGGCCAGGTAGAGATCGCCCCAGCCCCCCGAACCCCCATTGCCCGGATCGTGGTCGGCGTGCTCCGGATAAATGTACAGATTGTTGCTGCGGTATTGCTGATGGACGACGTGGAGGTTTTCCGGAAGCGTGAAAAGCCGGCGCCCCTGGCTGAACCCGTTGGGGGGCGAGCCCGCCGTGGACGAATTGCCCACCACCACACCGGGCCGGACAAAGCGGGCCGCCCCCCAACCGGTGTCGTTGCTGGCGGCCGGCATGTTGGGGCCCCAGCGCGTCAATTGCGGGAAATCTCCCGCCTGAAATGCGGAATGCCCGCCATCCCGGTTCTCGTAATAATCGCCGACATTCCCGGCCGCGGTCCCTTCCGCCCACCATGCCGACAGCAGCGGAACATAGGCTCCATTTCCGTACGCGATCGCCGCGACGTTCGTGACCGCGGGCTGGGTCGGGATCGAGTTGGAGGGCTGATCCGGGGTCGGATGGGGGGTCGGGGTCACGAAGACGGCGGCCGACGACCTGCCCAGTCCCAAGGCCGCAGCCGTCAGGACCAGAAGGCTCATGGTCCTGAGACAGCCCCGGAAGGGAATTGCCAATCGGATTGCCCGACACTGATTGCTGAATATGCTCCTCGGCATGAAATCCGCGTTTCGGACGGTCACAGTAGCACACCTCCTCGCATTCTGCCCAGTCCTCTTCACGGGGTGCGGAGGAAACGAAGGCGGGAGCAACACATCCACGCCGACGACCGCGCCATCCGCCCAAACCGGGCCAGCCGCGGTGACGACGATTCGCAACGTCGATGCGAAGGCGGCGCAGCAACTCCTGTCGGAGAATAGCGATATCCAGGTCCTCGATGTGCGCACGCCGGAAGAATATGCGGCCGGGCACCTTGCGGGCGCCAGGAACCTCGACTTCAACGCGCCGGAGTTCCGGGAGAACCTTTCGAAGCTGGACCGGGACAAGACCTACCTGGTGCATTGCGGGGCGGGAGGCCGGAGCACGCGTTCGCTGTCGCGGTTCAAGGATCTGGGGTTCAAGTCGGTGATTCACCTGGATGGCGGGTTCAATGGCTGGGTCGAGGCGGGACAGGCGATCGAGAATCCAGGCAGGGCGAAGCCCTGATCGTTCTACACACCGTGCGCGGAGGGCATTTCCCAATCCCGAAGGGATTGCGTCGCAAAGCCCAGAGTTGCGAGGAACGAGCTACCCTGGGTAGGATCGCCGAGTCACCCACAACCCCAACGGGGTTGCGTCGCGGTGGCGCAACCCCGTTGGGGTGCGTGCATTGAACACCGTTTACTCAGGGTAGGCCCGCTTCGCGGTCCAACCCTGGGCTTCGAGACGGAATCCCGTTGGGATTCCAGACCGGAAAAGTGGCCCAGATCCAGGGCACTGAGCGACTGTCCGAGCCGAGCTACGCCGGCGAGACCGCGTCGAGCACGCCTTGGATCTCGGCATCGGGTACGCGCTGGCCCCACACGACGTCGCCGATGCGGCGGGCGAGCACGAACTTCACCTCGCCCCCGGAGACCTTTTTGTCCAGGCGCATGGCGCCCAAGAGACGGGCACGTTGAGCGGAAGAGAGTTGAAGCGTCGTGGGCAATCCAGTGCGTTCGAACAGTATCCGAATGCGCGTGACGTCCGCCTCCGGAAGCCCGAGCAGTCGGGCCGATAGGATGGACGCGGCAACCTGACCAATGGAAATGGCCTCGCCGTGAAGGTACCGACCGTACGCGGTGATCGCCTCGATCGCGTGCCCGATCGTGTGGCCGAAATTGAGCGTGGCCCGGCGTCCGGACTCGGTTTCGTCCTCCGCCACCACGTCGGCCTTGATCTGACAGCAGCGGGCGATGATGGGCATGAGCACCCCCGGGTCGCGGGCGAGAATACGTTCGAGCTCCCGCTCGAGCCGACGGAAGAGCGGCGGATCACAAAGGATCCCGTACTTAATGACCTCGGCGAGGCCCGCGCGAAATTCGCGATCCGGAAGTGTCTTCAGGGCGTCCAGATCGCAGAGGACGAGTCGGGGCTGGTGAAATGCCCCAACGAGGTTCTTGCCGGCCTTGAGGTTGACTCCGACCTTCCCGCCGACCGAACTGTCAACCTGGGCGAGCAGGGTGGTGGGGACCTGGACGAAATCGATGCCGCGGAGATAGGACGCCGCGACGAAACCCGCGAGATCCCCGGTGACACCGCCTCCCAGGGCGACGACGAAGGACTTGCGCTCCAACCGTTGGTCGGCGAGCTGGTCGAAGCAACGCTCGACGACGGTCAGGCGTTTGGCCTGTTCCCCAGCCGGAACGGTCACGAGCGAGGGTTCGAATCCGGCGTGTTTCAGGCTGGCGATGGCGAGGTCGGCGAAGCGAGGGGCCACGTTCGTGTCGGCGATGACGGCGCAACGTGGGGAGAATCCAAGGGGTTTGCAGCGCCGGCCCAGCGAGGCCAGAAGGTCCCCTCCCACGAGGATGGGATAGCTCCGTGAGCCGAGGGAAACATGGACTGTGCGCATGGGTGCGAGGGTACGGAACGGGGCGGGCGATTCCAGTCCATGAAAACCCGGGTCGTGACGTCGACGGGGATGAAGAGGCTGGCCCCGGTCGTGGCGCGGGTCACGGAATCTGCTGTATTGCAGGCAGCCTTGCCTG
>JBBQIU010000318.1:0-4871 GCA_038325245.1 Verrucomicrobiota bacterium | reverse complement strand
GGCCCCCCCCCCCCCGAACTGCTGTGCCACCGCGTTGACGTCGACCAAGTCACTCTTCGATCGGAGGCTGATTCGGAGCTCGCCCTCGCCAGCATCCTCGAACACGCAGGCCACGATAACGGGTTCAATGGACCGGACGTGATCGATCAGGCCTTCGCTTTCCTCCCGTTCCGCGCCGGCCCGGACGTAGTCCGCGCGTCGAAGCCAGAAATAGGCGATCCGATCGTTGTGGGTCAGGCGGCTGTTCCGGTAGACGTGCCGAAGCAGGCGGAACCGGGACATGGGGTGGGAATCATAGACGTGATGGCCAATCCGACCCAGGTCGGCCCCGGCCTCGACGAGTTCGGCCGCCGCCCGGAATGTTGCGGGCCTGGTCGTCGCATAGCGGAACGAACCCGTGTCCGTCGACACCGCGGCGAAAAGGCAATCGGCGATGGCGGGGGTTAATTTCCACTTTGCCTGACGGATCAACTCGAGGATCAACTCCCCGGTCGACGGCACGTTGTCGACGACCCAGTTGATGTCCCCGTACAACGTGTTGCTGGCGTGATGGTCGATATTGATCAGGAGCTTCCGATCCGCGATGCACTCGCCGGGGCGGCCCAGCCTGTCGAGCGTTGCGCAGTCGGTCGCCACGACCAATTCAAAGGCCCGACCCTGTTTGGGCTGCTGCAAGAGTCGTTCCGGATCGAGGAACGATAATTTCCGAGGGATCGGGTCCTCATTCCAGATGGAGACCTCTTTTCCTGCGGCGCGCAGGGCGAGGCCCAGGCCAAGCTGGGAACCGACGCAATCCCCATCAGGGCGCACGTGGCCGACCACACAGACCGAAGCGGCCTGCTCCAGGGCCGCGATGATTTGGGGCAGAGTGTTTGGGTTCGGGCTCAAACTCATGATCCGGCAGGCCCCTGCTCCAGCTCGTCCAGGATTTCCAGGACGCGATTTCCCCGGGCAATTGAGTCATCGATGACGAAAAGCAGGTGGGGTGTGTGCTTGAGGACGACCGCCCGTCCAAGGAGGTTTTGAATGAGTATGGTGTTCTGTCGGAGAAGCTCCGCACCCTGGGTCTGTTGTTCCTGGGTTCCCACGATGCTGACGAAAACCTTGGCCGACTGGAGGTCTCCCGCCAGGCCGACGTCGTTGACGGAGATGACCCCGCCGACATCGATCGGGATCTGCTGCCGGATGATTTCTCCGAGCTCCCTTTTCAGGAGTTCGCGAACTCGTTCGTAACGAACTCGACGCATAGGCGCAGCGATCGGCATTCCGCTCGGACCCGGTCGGGGCGACGGACGGAACGCCCCGGTGCGGATCAGAGCTGTTGTGCCACCTTTTCGACCGTATAGGCCTCGATCACGTCTCCCGCCTGAATTTCTTCAAAGCTGGAAACCCGGATGCCGCACTCGAGGCCCGAACGCACCTCGGCGACCTCATCCTGAAAGCGCCGCAGCGTCTGGAGGATGCCGTCATGGATGACTTCCTTGCGTCGCACGATACGGGCCTTGCCCTTGACGATGCGGCCATGGAGGACCATGCAGCCCGCCACGCGGCCGCCCTTGGACAGGTCGAAGATCTGGCGCACTTCGGCAGCCCCGATCGTGACCTCCCTGAGTTCGGGATCCAGCAGCCCGGCCATCGCTTTCCGGACCTCATCGATCAGCTCGTAAATGATTTCGTACTGCTTGATCTGAACCGATTCGCGCTTGGCGGCGGCGGGCACACCGTTGTCCTGACGGGTGTGGAAGCCGAAGATGACGCCCTTGCATGACGCGGCGAGAAGCACGTCGCTTTCGGTGATCGTTCCCACGGCGCTGTGAACCATCTCGAGGCTCACCTTGGTGCTCTCGATCTTCATCAACGCGTCGACGATGGCCTCGACGGAGCCCTGGGTATCGCCCTTCACGATGACCTTCAGGGACTTGGCAGATTGCTGCTCGATGACGGAGAGCAGGTTTTCGAGAGTCACGCGGGGACCCCGTTCCCGGGCTGCGACCTTGTTCGACAATTCGCGATCCTCCGCCATGTCCCGCGCGGTCCGTTCGTTCTCAACGACACTAAACTCGAGACCGGCCTCCGGAACCCCGTTCAGGCCCAGAACCTTGACCGCCACGGAAGGTCCGGCCTCCTTGAGCCGCTGGCCTTCCTCGTTGATCAGTGCGCGTATGCGACCGTAATACTCGCCGCAGATGATGATATCTCCCTGACGAAGCGTGCCCTTGCGGACAAGGACCGTCGCGGTGGGGCCACCCGGTTCGAGTCCGGACTCCACCACGTTGCCTTTGGCGCGGCGTGTGAAGTTCGCCTTAAGTTCCATGACTTCGGACTGGAGCACGAGCATCGACAACAATTGCTCGATGCCCGTCTTGGCCTGGGCCGAGACATCGACATAGATCGTTTCGCCGCCCCATTCCTCGGAGACAAGGCCGTGTTCCTGAAGTTGCTGGCGAACCCGCAACGGATTCGCCGCGGGCAGGTCGCACTTGGTCACGGCCACCATGATCGGGACCTTCGCGGCCTTGGCGTGATTCAACGCCTCAACCGTCTGGGGCATGACGCCTTCGCTCGCCGCCACGACCAGGATGACGATGTCCGTGACGTTGGCTCCGCGCGCCCGCATCGCGCTGAACGCCGCATGGCCGGGTGTGTCCAGGAACGTCAACTGCTGAATGTCGGCGGGACGTTCCGGATGCGGCACCTTGATGGTGTAGGCGCCGATGTGTTGCGTGATGCCTCCCGCTTCACGGGCCGCCACGTCGGACTTCCGGATGACATCCAGCAGCGTCGTCTTCCCATGATCGACGTGTCCCATGATAGTGATGACTGGCGGCCGCGGCTTCAGGTCCTCGACGCGGTCGTCGGGATCGATTTCGACCTTGCGAACCGGCGCGTGAACCTGACCGGCCCCCTTTTCGCGACGTTCCACCTCGAAACGGAACCCGTATCGGGCCGCGAGGAAACCGGCCACCTTCTCATCGACCGATTGATTCAGGTTCGCGAAGACGTTCAGCTCCATCAGATCGTGAAGGATCTTATAGGCCTTCACCCCGAGCTTGTCGGCCAGATCGCGAACGATGATGGGCGGCTTGAGGCTGATGATCTTTCCCGTGATGGGCGCCACGAAATCGGGCAGGACTGTCCCCTTGCCCGGAACGACGGTCGGTTTCGGTGGCGGGGGGGGTGTTGGAGCGCGTTGTCCTGCGCCCGGAGGTCCATACCGACCGGGACCTCCCTGCGAGGGGCCACGCTGGAACTGCGAATAGTTACCGCCCGGCCTCCCTCGAGGCGGTTCGGGTCGCCGGGGCGGCGGCGGGGGAGGAGGCGGTGGGGGTGGCGTGGGCGCCGACCGGGAACCGGGACGACCGCGGAACGGCAACTCGATCCGACCCACCAGTTCGCCGATGGCCGGACTTTTCCGGGGAGGCGGGGGCGAAACCGCTGGTACCGAGGGGGCCGGGGTGATCGCTCCCGGAAGGATCGCTCCCGACGTTTCAGGCGTCGGAGCCGCTGAGGGCGATCCCTGAAGTGGCTGGGTGGCCACCGGCTCGCGGCCGGAGGCAGGCGGCTGGACCTCATTGAGCGGTGTGGGTGTGGGAACCAAGGCCGGTTTGGGCGGTGCCGCCGCCACATCGGGTTCGACCTTCGGGGCCGATTTCAGCGCCGCCTCGTGGCCGTCCGGTCTAGATGCCGTGGGAGCCGGCACCTCAGAAGTGCCGGATTCAGTGGAGGGGAAGGCATTCACCACGGCATCGGTGTGCACCTCCGGTTGGCGAAGAAACGGAGTTGGCGCCGGGGTCGATGTCGATGGGGTGGCGGGGACCGGTGCAGATAAGGGCGTCGGAACGGGTGCCGGCGCAGGCGAGACAGGAACAAGGACAGTATCGGACACGGGTGACGAAAGGGGTGCAGCGACAGGGGCGCCCGGAAGATCGATGGGAGGGTGTGCGACAGCCAGGGCCGGGGCGTCCGCAGGGGAGACGGCTGCAGAGGAAGTCACGGCCTCAGGGAGCGATTCGGCGGCGGGCATTGCGGCGTCGGTCGTTTCCGAGGGGATTGCGGGAGGGAGCGTTGGTGCCGGATGGGGAAGGCTTTCTTCGAGGTACTCGGCCGTAATCTTGTCGAGCGTGCTCGAGGCCACCTTCGCGTGGGCTATGCCCAGCTCCTTCGCCTTCGCGAGCACTACCTTGCTCTCGAGACCAAGTTTTCGGGCGATTTCGTAAATTCGAACGGGCATAGGAATTCAACTGACTCCGGCACGGGAACGTACCCCTTCCCGGAAGGAGACGAACCCGCCGCATAAAACGTCGGTCCCGGGCTACACGCCCGGGACTCCCTCACCATTGGAACCCGTCCGGCGCGCGGCCTCGGCCTGAACGGCCGCAAGGATCGCCACCGCCTGGTCCCCGATTTCCGGGTTCGACTGCAAATCATCGACTTCCGCCTGCGCCAAATCATCAAACGCATGGAAACCCATATGCACCAGCGTACTGGCTTGGCCCTCGGTCAACCCAGGAATCCCTGCCAGCATCTGGATGGCCTCTTCCACCTTCTCCTGGAAGCCCTGCACTGGCGCCTGAACTTCCTCTTCAATGTCCACGTACCAGCCTGTCAACTTGGAGGTCAGACGGGCGTTCTGGCCACGCCGCCCGATCGCCAGCGACAACTGATCCGCCGAGACGACGATCTTGACGCGCTTGTTTGCTTCGTCCACTTCGAAGTGCTTCAACTTTGCGGGGGATAGCGCCGCAGTGACATAGGTCCGAACGTCCGCCGACCACGGAATAATGTCGACCTTCTCATTATTAAGCTCGCGAACGATGTTCTTCACTCGCTGGCCGCGAAGCCCAACGCAGGCCCCCACGGGGTCCACTTTT
>JBBQIU010000317.1:0-4876 GCA_038325245.1 Verrucomicrobiota bacterium | reverse complement strand
CTATGGCACCTCTCTTTTTGAATCCTCCGGGGGACACAGGCCGAGAGAGATGTGGGTAGGAGGCGTTCAAGCGACCTCGCCGTCCGTGAGAGGACCCGGGAATCCCGAAGGGATTGGAACAGGTCCACCTCGCTGGTGGAGTCGGACGATTCATGTGTTGCCTTTCGAGGTTGTTCGGAACAAAGAACTCCGAACAACGCCTCAGGGCCGCACGACGTGGACTTGCAAGGCGGAATAACCGGTCGCCACCGGCACGTTGGCCACCCAACGAACCGTTAGGGGATCATTGGCGACCACGGAGTCTTTGGTGGCGACGATGGACGAATGCCGGCCGTTCGACCGCGGGGCGAGACGAACGCGTACGACCGATGATTCTTCGACATGCGTGGTTTCGACCACCACCTGAACGGTGGACGTCTGGGGAAGGGCGACGTCCGCACCTACGGCGCCAAATTCGGCGCGGGGATCCATGGGCGCCGCAACGCCACCGATCGAGACGACCCTCATCGAGGGCGCATTCTCAGGCGGCCAAATCAGGGCGGTCGCACCATCCGTGAGTGTCACGATGCTCGGGTCGGGCGTGACGGTCAGCGAACCCGTGTTGGAAGCCCGCTCGAGCCGGATACGACCGAGGCCGCCGTAGCCATAGCCACCTTGCCCCAGTGCCTGGATCCTCCCGTTCCCTGCCAGTTGAAATCCGATGAGTCGAACTCCGCCGCCACTCCCGCCTCCCGAATGAACACCTCCGTAGGCACCCCCGTTCGCGCGGACCAATCCGTTCAAACTCAGGGTAGTCGTGCAGCCAATCATCAAGGCGCCTCCCCCAGCACCCCCTCCGGAGGCATCGTCCCCATCTCCGCCTCCTCCGGAGCCACCGAGAAGAGGAACGAGGGAAGGATTCCCATACCTTCTGGAAGTTGTCCCTAAATCATAACCATCGGTCGCATAACTGCCAGAGTATCCCTGATTCCCCTTCCCACCACCACCACCTACTCCCAACCCCGAGCTGGCAGCGACACCAGACGAGTAGTAGCCTTGTCCTCCTCGTCCTCCCCCCGGTCCAGATTCAGCTAGCAGGGGCGGGACGGCGCCCGATGCCCCATCCAAACTCACCGTCCCATTGATTGTCACATCCCCGTTCACGAGCCACACTACCGGCGCGCGGCTGGGATGATTCTTGAAGGTTACGGTCGCGCCTGCGTTGACGGTGACGCTCGAGTACTTGAACACCACCGCCCACTTCTCGGCGTCGTAGACCCCCTTGCCGGCATTCGCCGCGTTGTCGGCATTCCAGACATTGGTCACCGCCTGTGAAAGATCGATCTCGGTGTTGGCGGTGATCACGAGGGCGTCGTCGGAACCATTCGCCCCCGGGATCACGAGGTCGGCTCGTGACGGAACCACCGCGGCGCAGGCCAACAAAATCGACACCCCGAGACCCCAGAATTTCGATCGCGATGCAGGAGACGCAGCGTGGGCTTTGCCAAACATCCTTCGGGTCACTTTGGGCAGATTCATTAACATCCATGATTACTCAATTCCGCCATCCCCCGTCTATGGGTGAAAATGCGTATGCAGGGCGAAAGGTCCGGTCCACTCCATGAACCACCCATGGGCCAACCGGCCGACACCCGCGGAGTGATTTCCCCCTAATCCGCTCGCGGGAGGGGGCCGCCAAATCCAGGGGCCGAAGGCCACGACCAACCCCCCGTCACCCCGGCCCCCATGGCGGTCCGAATACCCGGGCCCGAGGCCCATGTCCAAACCCCGGCATCATTTCCGCCCCCAGGGGCGGTCCGAATGGCCGGGCCGAAGGCCCAAGACCAAACCCAGCCGAGGGCAACGCCCTCGGTACACCCACGCCATCGTTAAACGCCCCGTAGGGGCAATCCAAACATCCCCAACGGGCGGGGTTTACCGACGTTCGTGCGATCACGCGATGGGGCGGGTTGGCGTGGCATTGGCCTGCCCTTTCAAGGCGGATTTCATTCGGTGTGGCGCGTACCCAGGGCGTTGCCCTGGGCTGGGTTTGGTGTTGGGCCTTCGGCCCGGCCATTTGGACCGCCCTGGGGGGCGGGGGATCGAAGCCGCCCCATCCTGGTCCACCGCCAACCCACCCACGAAATGCCCGCAAGCCCTCAGACAACTCACGACTTCACGGGTCTATTCAGCCTCATCACGGAGTGGATGACCCGTGACCAAGGTCCAGCCTGCACCACCGCCTGGCGGATGCTCCGCATGGCGGCCTTTCTCCGGATCCCTTCGCACTGCTTCTGGATCGTTCCCACGGCCCGGTTGCGCAGCCCGGCGATCTCCTTGACCGAATGCCCCTGAGACAATAAATCCAACACATCCAACTCCGCAGGCGTCAGCTTCAGAATCCAGCCACCTTCACCCGGCGCCAGCGTCATCTGACGCATCGCCCAGGCAATCCGCGGTGAGAAGATGGCTCCACCGTCGGCCACGACGCGCACCGCTTCCTCAATGGCGCCCCGACCATCCCCCTTCAGGAAATAGCCCGCCGCACCCAGCAGGTACGCGAGCAATACCTCGTCGCCGGAATCGACGACGGTGTTCATCAGAACCGCCTGCTCTGGACGTGCCTTCCGGATCTCCGCCAATGCCGCGAGCCCGTTCCCCGACTTGAATTGGATATCGAGAACCACGACGTCCGGATTGACATCCTCGACCCGATCCACCGCATCCCGGAGGTGCAACTCGGCGAGCACACAGCGGAATCCCGGGTCGCCATCGAACACGGCGCGCAGATTCTCCAGGACTTCCGGTTGATCCTCGAACACGGCCACGGAGATCGGATGGAAGGCGGACACCGGGCGCTTATGCCCTCGTAGGAAATGAGATACAAGTGACGAATCAAGAACTTCGTGAGCTCCCGCATGCCTTCCCAACAAGGGCATTGAGTTCGCCGCGCTGTCCGCCAGTATCACCTCCCTTTCGCATGACCTCGGGGATCCACCTTCTCGCTCTGATCGGCCCTGCCGATTCGTTCTGGCCCAGCCTGACCGGTGTCCTGCATTGGCACCGCGTCGCCGGACCGCTCCTCCGCCTTTGCATCGCGCACCCCGCGGATCCCCGTCACCCAGGGGGAGGCGCCGCCTCAATCCTCGAACGCGTCGCCCGTGCCGTCTGCCCCGGCCTCCGCATCGAACGTAGGGAACTCGACTCCGCACCCGACGCTCTCCGACGCCAGTTCGAACAGTGGCAGAAAGACGCCCCCGACGCGTCTTGGGTCATCCAACTCGCCTCCGAATCGCCCGCCTTCGCCTGGAGTCTAGAAGCCCTCACGCCGCCTCCCGGCTGCCGTGTCATTCAACGCCTGCCCTCTGGCGATTGGATCGAACTCACGCCGCCGAACCCGGAGGCCTCGGAGGCTCCCCAGGAAACACCCCTACTCCCCACGTTTCGCCGGGAGGAACTCGACGAACTCTCCATCGCCGACCTCGTCCGCGCCCAGGCCGGTGACGCCGCCGTCTCCGCGGTCCTGTCCGCCACACCCGCCCAACCCCTGCAGATCGCATCCCTCCTCCAGGCCGCCATTGCCGCCTCCTGGGCGTGGAAACAGGCCTACCAGTCCACAGGCCTCGACCCCGGTTCCGATTCCGAAAATGTCCTGTTCCAACGCTTTCTGGGCGCGCTCCTGCTGGACCTTGGCCTTCACAATGTGGTCCACGGATACCGACGCCCGCGCTCGACAACCCTTCCCCCCACTTCCACGGATCCCCTGCTCTGGATCAACCACGGCGGTCGCCTGACCGTTATCGACGCCCGCCTTGGAACCTCCGAAGGGATGCCCGATTCCATCGCCTCGCCGGATTCCGGCGAGTCCCCCCTCGGCCAGGACATTCTCAAGGCCATCCAGGAGCGCCGCGACCTGGGTGCTCTTTGGCCCGAATGGATTCTCGTTCGCCCCTGCCACGCCATCACCCTACTCGAACAGCACCTCGCGGAGGCCCACGGCATCCGGGTCTTCGACGAAACCGTTTGTCGGGACCTTCCCGCCCGGATCGCCGCGCTCTTTTTCCTCCCGCTCTCCCCCGACGTCGTCGAGGTCGAGCGTCGTCTTCGGACCCACGTCGCCGAGACAGGACGCACCCGTGTCTTCGGCCCCGAATCCACGCTCCTCCAGCAGCAACGCGCCGCGGCATCGGATCCCGTCATCGTCCACACCGACGGACTGCTCGAGCAGATCCAGCGGGCTCGTGGCCAAAACTGGCTCCTCTGGACCCATCAGGAACGCACCTATCTCCGGGTTCCAGCCGAAGGCCGTTCCTCGGCCTCGGGGGATTGGCGGGCGATGCTCGCGGCGTTTGTCGGCATCGACATTGCCCAGGTCCAGGCACGGCAAAACCCGCGCGTCGTCCTGATCGACTTCCCCGATTCCCCCGAGAACCGAAAGCGCGTGGCAGATTGGGTCCGTCCCTTCCTCAATGCCTCGCTGACCTTCGACACCGCCCGCGCCCGATTTGCCGCCGAGGCCCGCGTGACCGCCGAGGCCGCCTCCGCTGGCCGCAACAACCCCCGCACCCCGGCGATGACAGTCCCCCCTCCCGCTTCCCCGCCTTCCTCGCCCGTCCCCATCCCTTCGTCTCAACGAACCACGCCCCCACTGCAACCCGCGAAAACAACCCCGTCCCGTCCCGCCGCCCCCGCCGCCCCGGCTCCGCGGCGCATGCAGCGCGTCTCCCTGGAGGACCTGGATCGCGCCCTCGACAACGCCTTCACCCCTTCGCCGGAGCCCACCCCGAGCCCGGACCCCGGCCCAGGCAAGCCGTGACAGCGGGCACCCCATGAGCGGATTGCGCGTCCGGGCGGAACAGGCACGCGAACGCCGACGCCGATTCCCGCGCGGCCCAAC
>JBBQIU010000316.1:0-4881 GCA_038325245.1 Verrucomicrobiota bacterium | reverse complement strand
GAGTTGCGGGCGACCATCTCACGATTGGTCGCGCTACCCAGTATTGCGACCGAATGCCCCTGTGCTTCCGTTTCAGTCCTTTGGGATTCGTGTGGTGTTGTTCCGCCGACGCTTGGGCCGTGGCTGGAGGCACCAGCCGGGGTGTTTTGGGGTCAGCGACGACGCGGACATTCACCCGGCTTGACACGCGACAGCAACACCAAGCGGCACCTAGCGGCGCCCGGGAAGGGTCTCCGTCGGAATGGCTAGGTTGAGACGATGCTCGCTCGCCACGGCGGCTACTTTGTCACTGGAGCGCCGTGCAGGCCCAGAAGAACCACCAAGGCATGTCGTCGGCGCCCGCGTCAAATGTGGCGGCGCACGAACCGCGCCCGCAGGCACTCGGCCTCGCCGGCAGGGTTACGGTTTCCTGTTCCCAGGACCGCAACGTGCGAAGGGGGAGGCGAAGGCGCTGGGCGTGGGACACCTGGGGCCACCCTCGGCGGGTCCGCAGGACGAGGAGAGCTTCCATGCGGGCAAGCTCGACGGGGAACGTTTCCGGCGACACGGCATCCGTCATAGGTCGCTGGGGTTCAACGTGTCAGAAACGATGGCGCCCACCAAATCGGCGGATATCGTATCCCGGTAAGCCCAGGCCGCGGCGGCGAACCCGAAGCCCCGGTGGCTTCGAACCGGGCTGCAATGATGGCGAGAATCCTTGCCGCGTCGCTACGGCGAACGGGAACGGGGTCCGCAAAGATCTCGCCGTCGGGTACCAGGGCAAGCGCCCGATTGCCGCCGAGCTAGTCGGGCAACCTGGAGGCCTCCAGCCAGGGCACGTCAACCAGGTCCACCCGCCCGCGCCCGCAACCATTCCCGCAATGAACCGGGCCTCACGGATTGGAAGGGCAACCAGCTTCATAGGACGGGGCTGGTTGAAATGGCGAAGCGCACGATGGCAAAGGTGGTTTGGTAGAATCGGGCCACGGCGTCGGAAAGCACGGGCTCGACGGTGGCCCGGAGTTGGGCCGCCTCATGGCTGGCGGTGCCGCAACCGAACGGCGCCCGGCTCCCGGGGCAACGCAAGCTTCCACCGTCAGCACATGGGAGCGGCGGAAAGGCCGCCTCGGATTCGGCGCCGTCGACAAGCTCACGGTTTCCCTGCGGCCAGTCCAGAGCCAACGGATTTCCTGGCGTCCGAATCCAGATCCCTATGTCGGGAGCTCTGGCATCAACAAATCCATCGTGCGCCCGACGGCTCTTTCACCTCAGTCCAAATGAATCAGCTGTGGCGGTCTTTGTATCCCGCTTTGTATCCCCGGCACCCGAAAATGAGCCCAATATGGGGCAGAAGAGTCTTCGGGAAGGTGAGGAGGCAAAATTTGGGGCGTCGCAGGCCAAATGGTTCCGCTTAAGTACCTGATGCTAAGGAAATTTCCACTCAGGAGCCTCGAAGTCCCCGTCGTCGCGTGGCGTGGCTCCACGGGGAGAGTCGTTCCGGCTCCGACGGCGCCGAGTTCGTGCGTTGGGCCATAGAACTCCGATGTATCCCCGCGCCCATTCTGCTGCTCTAAAGGGCCCGGATTGCTGACTCGACCTCGGCGGCAACTCACGACTCCCGCACAACTCAGAATCGTCTTGCTGCCCATTCGATCCACGAAAGACTTTTGACGGAAGGAATGGGTAAAATGACGAGGGCACTACGCCACGAAGTCGAGAATGCGCTGCGACAGAAGGTGGTTCCGATTTCGGCGTTGCGCGAAACGATCAGGCGGGAGGAAAGGGCCTCGAGCTATGATGTCCTAGTGCGGCGGGGGAGCGATCCCCTCCCCGCGGTTTACGCCACGACAATCAACTTCATTTCGACCTTCCTGGAATGCACCCAAGAACTCGCTCCCATGCGGCAAGCGGTGCGCTTCATCACGGAGAAGGAAGATCTCTTCATGCCTGGTTTTCCGCCCACGAGCCCGATCACGACGTCCCTTTTTACAACGTGGACGCAGCTCGACGTGCCGTTCGGTGCGGATCGCGAAACCCTAGGCGATTGCCTGGGCGGCCTTTCGGACCTTCTGCAAATCCGGTGAAGTTCAACAAAAGGCGCTGGCTCGACTCCGGGAATCCCGTTTGGGGATCTGCCAGATCACCGGAACTTCCCAGGTCCCCGCGAGGCAAGCCTCGTGGGGACTTCATCGCCCGCCTTCCGCGCCCCGGTCCAATCACAGAAATCGAGGACGCCGCCGCCCTTTCCCTCATCCACCGTGATCAGGATCCGTCCTCCCACCCTCAATTACCGTGGGCGCTCTCAGGAGCGGGTCAACGCAGGATTGGCGGCGGCCAAGACCAGGGGCGTAAAACTTGGCCGTCCACGAACCCTGACCATGCGTCGCGACGAAGTGATCCGCCTCAAGGAAGACGGGAAAGGCGTCCGGGAGATTGCCCGCGAGTTGGCGATGCCGCCATCGTCGGCCCACAAGGTGCTCAGTATTGCGGTCGATGACTCCCAATGAAATTCACCTTTAAAGACAGCGAAAACATGCCACCGGGGCCGCACCGTACCATCGTCGTCGAGCCGACAGAAGGGAGGTTCTGGTGCCACGACGAGGATTGTCGGTCCGCTGGTAAGCCCGATAACGGGTCGTTCGCGAGCGTCCTCAAGTGGATTCTCCGCCAGATCGCCTTAGGGCATGTCGCCCCGGAGGTTGATGAACGTGGGGATGTGGTGAGCCTACACATTGGAAAGACCGCGGCGTTCAACGTGGAGACGGCAGAACAGGCATCGGAAGCTGCCGGAAAAGCTGACCTTCAGGTCGACATCGCGGGACGGATAGCGGAGGCAAGGGAGAAAGGTACAAGCCAACAGACGTACCAATTTGAATGTCGTGCCTGGGCACAGGCCACGCCAGCCGCCCATTTCCGACAGGAGCTGCACTACGCCCTCGAATTCACTGAGCTGCTGGGGAGGACATCAAAAAAGGTCAAGAAGCTAGACCTCTTGCCCATCCTTGAATCCGCTCCGGAAAACACGCGGCAACTGCTAGCCGAAGCGACCCGATGCCACCTGTTCAAGCTGGATAACGCCTGCATTGCGCTCTGCCGGGCATGCGTCGAGGACGCCCTGAACGGAGCGTTAACGCCGAGCATGCGGGATGAATGGCGACAGCAGGTAAGCCTCCAAAAGGGGCCCATGGAGGCCCTAATCGACGTATGTGCATCACACGGTGTCATTGGTGTTCACAAACGCGATGCCCACAAGGTGCGGCAAGCAGGAAACGAAGTTCTTCACGCCAAGGTTACCGATTCAACCGGCGGCAACACCAATGTAGCGGCGGACGTGTTGAGGATTACCCGCATCCTAATAGATACCATTCACGGCAAACATGGTGACCATGCCTGACGTGGCGAAAATTCAAGCTGTGCCCCGAACCAATTCTGCCCGTGCGGAAGGCTCAATGGCTGAACGCTCAGGTCATCAAATGAATGCTGGCCGACCGTCGGCCAGCGTCGGTTCATGACTCTTTCCTGACGCCTTTGAAGGGCCGGTGGTCGGCCTTTTGGTCCAGGAAGCGGCCGGTCCCGGTGTCGCGCTTCACGAAGCGCTCGGTGTGCGGGTTGAAGACCTGACTCCGCTCACGCACAGCACCGTGACGACGGCCGTCACCTCTTGGGGGGATTCGTTGCCATTTAACTTCACCTCCTTTCATGTCCTTGTACCCATCGGCAGTTGACGTTGTACTAAAACTACCTACATTCTGTCAACCCGCTGCGGTCCCGCATCCATGAACCACCGTCTCCAGCAACTGCGCCTCGCCCGCGGCCTGTCCCTCGAGGACCTGTCGGCAGCGATGGGCGGCCTCGTCACCAAACAGGCGCTTTCCAAATATGAAAAGGGCCGCGCTCGGCCGTCCCCCCCGTTTTGAGCCGGTTGGCAGCCGCGCTCGGTACCAACGCCATCCACCTTTGGAGCGAGCCTGCCGTCCGCGTCGAATTTCTCGGCTACCGGAAACGCTCCACCATGGGGGCCAAGGAGCGCGCCACTGTGGAAGCCTTGGTGTCCCAGCAGATTGAGGTCCGGCATCGGCTTCAGGAACTCACCACAAGCACCGCGGCGTTTGCGCTCGAGGTCCATTCCTTGGCGGCTTCGAAACCCGAGGACGCCGAGGCGGCGGCGTTGAAGTTGCGCGAAACCTGGAACCTCGGCCTCGATCCCATTGCGAACCTGACCGACGTTCTCGAGGACCGTCTCGTCCATGTCATCGAGGTGGAGGCACCCGAGCGGTTCGATGGCATCTCCGGCCTCGCACGCGAGGAAAGCGGGAAGCCCTGTGCCGCAGCCGTCGTTTCACGGAAGGGCCTACCCGGCGACCGGCAGCGACTCAACCTTGCCCACGAACTGGCGCACCTCGTCCTGAAGCCCAAGCCGGGTGCGGATGAGGAGGCTCTGGCTTTCCGTTTCGCCGGGGCGTTTCTCGCACCCGGCGAATGCCTTAAGCGAGAAGTGGGAGTCCATCGGTCGGCGCTTCGAGTAGATGAACTGCGCCTTCTGAAGGGCCGCTACGGGATCAGCATGCAGGCAATCCTTCGCCGACTTCGGGACCTCGAGATCATCTCCCAGACCTTCTACACGGAATGCTGCATTGAGATCAGCCGCAGGGGTTGGCGCAAGGTCGAGCCAAACCCCATTCCGGCCGAGCGGTCCACTTGGCTTCGGAAGGCCACGCTGCGGTGTCTGGCCGAAGGCTTGGTCACCCACGAAAAGGCAGAGGGCCTGCTAGGCGAAAAGGTCGAGGCCGGACCACAGGCGACGCTCCTGAAACGCAGGGCGTTCCTGAAGCTTCCGCTCGAGGACCGCCGTCGCATGCTCGAGCAGCAGGCGGCCCAGGTGGCCGAGCAATACGATCAGGA
>JBBQIU010000315.1:0-4885 GCA_038325245.1 Verrucomicrobiota bacterium | reverse complement strand
GGGGCCAGCCACACCCTCCCCGCACTGCCGGCAATCAACAGGATCACCAATAGCGCCAGGAGACGCCGATCGAGGGGACGCCCGGAATAAAGCCATTCCGCCAGGACGTGGATCAGTCCGGCGGCGGCGCAAAGCACTTGGAATAGTTGAAAACGCTGCAGCGCCAGAAGGCCTAATTCGCCCGCATAAAGGGGACCCAATAGACGCAAAACCTCCGCCCGACCGAAAAGCGGGTCGAGCCCCACGACGAAGAGCACGGTTCCACCGAGCCAAATCGACGCGACGACCAAGCCCGCCAGTCGCAGGAACGTGATCACTGGCGCGACTGTAAAAATCGGCTCAAATCAAGCCAAGCCTCGATCGCGATTGATCTTACGCCGGCGCGAGGACCAGTCCGAGTTGCCCGAGGTAGGCTTCCAGAGCCGCACCGGAACCAGGGATCCAGGGAAGGACCCGCTTTCGTTGGTCTTTCGCCCAGGCGCTCGCGTTGGGATTCGCCGAAACCACCGTTCCCCCGCCCAACAACGTGCGCCATTCGTTGCGTCGCGAGGCGTCGTATGCCTCCAGCAACTTGTCGTTGCCACCCTGCCGTAGGATCGACGCCATGCGCTCAGCGAGGTCTGCCGCCTCGCGAAGACCCACGTTCATGCTCTGCATTCCCACAGGGCTCGTCTGATGTCCGGCATCACCAGCCAACCAGCAGCGGTCCCTGCCGAACACGCCCGCCATCTGCGGTTGGAAGGAGACCGTCGCCCGCCAGTCAATCTCCCGGATCCCGGACTCGAACCATGGCGCCCGGCTCCTGAGTTGTGCGAGGAGAACGTCGCGCGCCTGTGCGTCGGGTTCGTCGTCGAGGACCACGATGGATCGGCGCTCTTTCTCCGGATATTCCAGAACGGTGTCCCCGGTGACGGGAAGCTCAAGACTCCATCGACATGTGGATCCTTGCTGGGGCCAGAAGACATCGGTCATTCCGGAGCCGAGACAGATTCGGACCTCGCGAACCGACGGGCCCGTGCCATCGAATTCGACGACTTCGTAATTCCAGGGTCCGCCGACCCGTTCGACGGGTATCCCCAGGATTTCGCGGACGTGGGAGTGAGCTCCATCGGCGCCGACCACGAACCCGGCCTGGACCTCTCTCGAGGACTGGACCATCTCTTCTGATCGCGCGTAAGGGTAGCCGACGGAGGTTAGAGCCAGTTTCTCGACGGTGGCTGTCACGGAATCGGTTCCCGTCCGCAACCGGTCGAGCCGATGTCCCCAGTGGACACGGATCCCTTCCCGACGAAGTGCTTCCTCGAGCAGTTCCTCCACCCGATCCTGAGGCACGACGAGCAGGAACGGGTATCGGGTCCCTGAGTCCGTCAGCCGGAGCTCTCCGCGGCGTTCCGGGCCCTCATAAAATCCAACCGTTTCGACGCGGAGGCCCGATTCGAGAACGGCTTCCTCCAATCCCGCCGACGCGAGAAGGTCGACAGTCTCCGAATGTAATCCACACGCGTAGCTTTGGGCCGAGGACCGCCAGGCGCGATCGATGATTTCCACTTCCAACCCTGCCCGCGCGAGCTTCAGGGCGGCAAAAAGACCGACGGGTCCCGCTCCGACCACCAGCGCATCCACCTTTTTCGAAAGCGTTGCCATGAAGCCACAGTCACCTGCGATGCCGTCCCGCGGCAAGGTTCAAGGGGCCAGAGGGCCTGGGTCAGGGGCATCCCGGATTGTGGGTACAACTCCGGTTCCGGGGGCGTGGCTCAGCCCGGAAACCGTAATCCCAATCCTAATCTTAATCTTCTTCCCAACCTCAGTCTCAATCTGGACCCATCCACTGGAGACCGAGTTGCCGGAGAAGCGCGATGGAGTCGGCTCCACTCGCGGGGAGGCTGGACGCCAGTTGCATGGCGTGGGCCGCAACCCAAGGGGACGCTTCCGTCCCCGCTGTAATGGAAGGCTCGAAGCCGAGAAGGCGCCGCCAATCGGAGTGCCATCTACCCCCGGCCTCCCGAAGCGAATCCGCACTGACGCCATCCCGGATTACTCCCCGGAGAGTGTTCACGAATTCTTCGGCCTCACGAAAGGCGAGGTTCATCCCTTGGGCCCCCCCCGGGGCTGTCTGGTGTGCGGCATCCCCGAGGACCCAGCAGCGACCGCGCCCGAACTGGTGCACAAGGCGCCGGGGAAACTCAATCTGAGCGGCCCAATCGACGCTCCGGATGTCCCGCGTGAACCAGGGTGCCACCCGCTGGACCTTTTCGAGCAAACCGGGTTTCCCCCCAGCGGGCATCCTGGTCTCGGCAGTGTCCGCCTGGCCTCCTCCGGCCTGCAGGCTCCACCGGCAGGTCCCACCGGGCAGAGGCCACAATACATGCGTGGCGTCGCCATCAATCGCCACACGGAGTTCCGGCGTCACACCAAGCTCGGACTGGGGTTCAAATTCAAAGATCCCGTAGCTGAACGGCTCCCCGGCGACGTCGCTTCCCGTTCCCAGGAGATGGACCAATCGCGAGCGGGGTCCGTCGGCGCCCGCGATGTAACGGGCATCAACCAATTGCTTCCGGTCCACGACCTCTGTCCACCGCTTCACGGTCTCGCCCGTGGCACGGTGTTCGAGGCACTCCAGAATGGCCGTCACGGAATCCTCGTTCCAGATCAGTCCCTCCAGCCTTCGACCCCAAAACACCTTGCGCGCGTACTCGTCCCTCAAGACATCCTCGATGAGTCCCTCCAGATCGTCCTGGTAGAGGACCAAGGCGAATGGGTGACGGACGGGCAGCACTCCCAGGTGCACCTCCGCCCGGCGCTCGTTTCCCTCATAGAAACCCACACTTTCGATCTTTACGCCCAGTTCCACCGCTCTGGCGAGCACACCCATCCGATCCAGTAGGTCCAGCGAATGGGGATGCAGCGTGCACGCGTAACTCCGAGACGCGATCCGCCATTCCTGGTCGATGATCTCCACGTCCAAACCAGCCCGTGCGCCCAGAAACGCGGTGACGAGTCCGACCGGCCCCGCGCCCACGACCAAAAGGTCACGCATCGATTCCTCGCTCATTGGATCTGATTTCTAGTCCCCCTCCTCCGCGAAAGGAATCGGGATATCGCCCGCGAGGCAAGCCCTTTGCAGCGACTCTTGGCAATCGGGTCGAAAAAGTCCGTCGACGCGGACTGTGAGACCGAGCTTTTGCTTGCAGCGTTGCAGCGACCGGGGCGAAGTGGAGCCTGATCCCCGTGGACAGACTCGACATCGAACAGCCGGACGGTCTTATCGAATGGCTCCGTTCCACCGGCCGGATCGGGCCAGCAGAGTCTCCGGGCGTCCGTACCCTCACGGGCGGCGTTTCGAATCGCACCGTCCTCGTCTCGCGTTCGAATGGGGAATCCTGGGTAGTCAAGCAGGCGCTCGACCGGTTGAGGGTCAAGGTCCCCTGGTTCTGCAGTCCCGAGCGCATTCACCGCGAGGCCCTCGGAATGCGATGGCTGGCCACCTTGGCCCCCACCGGGACGATTCCAGACCTGGTCTTCGAGGACCGCGAACACCACGTCCTTGCCATGCGTGCGGTGCCTCAACCGCATGCCAACTGGAAGGACCTGCTCCTCGAGGGGACGGTGGACCCGGATCATGTTCGGCAGTTCGGCCTGTTGCTCGGCTCCATCCACCGCCGCGCCTGGCTCGCGGCCCGCCGACTCGAGTCCGTTTTCGGAGACACGACTTTCTTCGAAAACCTCCGCCTTCAGCCTTTTTACGGGTACACCGCCGAAGTAGTTCCACGCGCCGCCCCATTCCTAAACGATCTGTCCACTGAAACGCGCGGAATCCGCGTCGGGTTGGTCCACGGCGATTACAGCCCGAAAAACATCCTGGTCCACCGTGGCCTGCTCATTCTCCTCGACCACGAAGTGATCCATTGGGGCGATCCGATGTTCGACGTCGGCTTCGCGCTCGCCCATCTCCTCTCCAAGGCCCACCACGATGTGCGCAAGCGCGAAGCCCTGGCTGGCGCTGCAGTTCTGTTCTGGGAACACTACCAGTTCTCGGCCTGCGATTGCCTCACCCACTCGGATCAACAGGCGCGGGCAACACGCCAAGCCTTGGGCTGCCTCCTTGCCAGGGCGGCAGGCAAGTCTCCCCTCGATTACCTGAACCCGGAACAGCGGGATCGCCAACGCGAGGTCTGCCTGGACCTGGTGACGGCACCCCCCTCCGACGTCATCACGCTCGCCGACCGATTTCTTCGCGGGATCGCATCGCGCGAAAAGGTCGTCTAAGGCAGGCTCGTCCCGCCATGGTCGCCATACGAAGTCTGGACGCCCTCGAAATCCTCGACAGCCGGGGTCGCCCAACGGTGCAGGCGACGTGTCACCTCATGGATGGCGCCTCGGCCACTGCTCAGGTGCCTTCCGGTGCTTCCACGGGCCGCGCCGAGGCCCATGAACTCCGTGATGGTGACCCGTCCCGTCACGCGGGCCTTGGCTGCCGAAAAGCCGTTGCGTCCGTGACGGGCGAGATCCGCGACGCCCTCGCGGACAGGGAATGGCCCGATCAGGCTTCCGTCGATAAGGCCCTGATTGAACTGGATGGAACCGGTTCGAAGTCCCGCCTCGGAGCGAACGCCCTCCTTGCCGTATCGATCGCCTTTGCACGGGCCGGAGCGCTTCAAGCGGGAGTTCCGCTCTATCTGCATTTCGCGCGCATGGGAGCCAGACCGATCGAACGCCTCCCCCGCCCGACCATCAACCTTTTCAGTGGGGGCAAGCATGCCGGGGGCCAGGTCGAGATCCAGGACGTTCTCGTGATTCCTCGTCTCGCGACGTCCATGGAAATGGCGCTCGCCCAAACTTGCGCCGTGTTTCAAGCCGCATCCAGGCTGTCGGCTCGCAAGTATGG
>JBBQIU010000314.1:0-4885 GCA_038325245.1 Verrucomicrobiota bacterium | reverse complement strand
GTGAACGACATGAATCGCCAGGTCGAGTGCCCATGGCCCGTGGCGTCCAGCGCGGCCCAGTTCGCGGGGCGGCGATTGTCCTGCGTCGCATCCAGCACCTGCAACGAACCGCCGGAACCCGCTGCCCGGATCGGCCATGGCAGAAGGTTCGAGTAGGTGACCTCGTTGACCGTCAGCCATGGCGCCGAGGAGAAGCCCGGGCGCACAAGCCGGAGCGTTTCTCCTGCGTTGTTCAGTCGTCCCGGAAATTCCGCGAGCACGCGGGGACGGTTGCCGTAAGCCCCCAGGAAGGCCGAACGATCCTTGATCACCACGGCGAACTCCCCGGGCGCGAGCGAACTCCCCCCAGGAAACGCCAGGTCCACGCCTTCCAACCTCCAGCCCGAAAGATCGAACGCTGTCCGGCTCGATCCGTTGTGGAATTCCACAAACTCCGCGTCCGGGTCGGTCGGCTCATACATGATTTCGGTGATCCGCACGAAATCCTCGGGACGCTCATCGATTCCCGTGTAAACGACCTGGAGCGTGGACACGGTTCCCACCAGCGACACCCCTCGGCGGTCGAGACCGCCCAGGACCAGTTGATTCGTGCCCGCCCTCAGCGGAACCGACAGCGTCCAATTCGTGGTCGAGGTCCAGGTTGGCGCATACGCCAGCCCGTTCACGGAAATCGATCGCACCTCAATCGGCGCGGTGCCGGTCACGCGAACCACGCTCTCATCGGTCGTGACAACCCCGCCGCTGCCCGCACTCGCCGTCCACGGCGCGGTGTTCGTGGCGAGAACCCGGGACAGGAAGGATCGACGCGACGCAATCCAGGGTTTGATCGGCGCGGGCGAGGTCGCCTGCACCCGGTTGCCGAGGAACGCCGAGTAATTCTCATCCATCACGGCGTCGGCGACGCCCGGAGACAGCGCCCCGCGCACAGCGTCGGCAAAGGCCTGGAGATAAATCCGGCCGAAGTGCGGGTGCTGGTAGACCCTTTCCATCACCGGATCGTTGGAATGGTAGATCCCCGTGCTGGCGCCGTCGCTGCCGCCTCCCAGCGAAAAGTCCAGATCCCACAACAGCAGACTCCACCGACCTCCGGGGGGCAGGTAGGCAAAGGTGTTCTTCCCACGGTTGTATCCGTACCCGTCCCAATCGGCCACCACCCGCCGGGTCGCGATGGTCCGGAGCCATCCATCCAGCTCCACGACCTCCGGGACGCGCTGGCTGTAGTCCCCTTCGTCCGGCAGGTTCAACGCCTCCACCAGATCGAGGAATCGCGAGTAATCGTCGTCGAGCCCACCGTTCGACTTCTTCTCCCAGTTCCAGCGGTACCGGGTCTGGGACAGCTCACCGTCACCCGAGAGGTAGGCCTCCAGACGCGCATCCTCGTTGAACTCCCGCTGCACCGCATCGTCGAACTCGAACCAGTCATCGATCTTGAAGATCTCGCCTTCGGGAGCTTCCGGGAACCAGCTCGCGATGTAGTCGCGGTTCGGATGCTGGGTGTCGGCGTACACCTCGCCCCGCTGCACCCCATTCACGATCACACGCACGTAGCGCTGATGGCTGAACGGCACGCCCAACTGGTTCCCGATCCAGAACGACATCCGCTCCCGCTGCAGCGTCGGATCGCGTCCCGGCTGTTCCAGCCAGTCGAGATTAAACTCATCCGAGCCGAGCAGCAGGTCGTCCTCGGGCACCGTCCAGACATACGCGCACAGCGAGCCCGTCGGGCCGGTGTACCTAGGCCGGATAAAGGGACTCCCGCGATACCGCGCCCCGGCATTGTAAATTGCACGGGACGTTCCATACACGACCGTGCCGTCCAGGGCCTCGTTGCTCATGTATTCCCGCTCGGTCCAGATGTCCGTATGGCGCTGCGTCATCCACAAACGGTACGTGCCGAAACTGCCGGCCGGGATGTCGTCGCCGAAGCGCACGAGACATTCCCCAAGCGCCCGCTCCGCCGGAAAGCTCGCCGACGCCGGCAGCGCGGCCGCGTCCACCGCCTCGATCCAAAACGCGACCAGTACGCCCGCCGCCTGACCGGGTATGACCGCCGAATGGATACCGTCGCCGGCCACGACGTCGCCTTCCTGCCCGTCGTCGCGAAGAGCCTGTTCCCGGACGGTCACCGAGGGATCAAACCGGTACTTCAACTTCAACGAGCCGATGCCATCCGGGTCCTCGACACGCGCGGTCACACGCACCGATTCGAGGGCGGCGGGCGCCACGGGAAAATGCGCGACGTCGGCGATGGCGGGCCCCGCATTGGGGACGCGCCGGCTGTTGACCGCCGCGGGGCTGCCCAGATTTGCCGGCACTGTCAACCGGGCCACCGTCTCGAGATAGTTCCCCTTGAGGCGAAGAAGCAAATCAGGATGACCCCTCAGCCACCGCACCTTCGCGCGCAATGTGGCAAAGCTGCCGTCGACCAACGCGCCTCCGTTGAACACGGTCTTGATTCGGTTGGCCCCGTTATCCCCACCCGAACTCGCCCGGAGATGCAGGCTTCCCCGACTCTGAAAGCCCACGTTCGAGAGGCTGGACGCGACATGGTTGCCTTGCGAAATCCACCCATCCAATCCCCCCTCAAATGACCCGTTTGCCACCCGGGACGCTCCGCCCGAATCCAGCACCTGAATGTCGTCCAGGAGGCACTCGCCCGCCCCAAGCAGCATGATATGCAGCTCGGTGGCCCCGCCCTCGCCCAGTTCCAAACGCCCGGTAAAGTCCACCGTCGTCCACACGCTCTTGCCCGTCTCGTTGCTGTCCCCCCACAGCCCCGCCCCCCCATCCGCTGCGCGCGGGGCCAGAAGCTCCAGACAGCTCCCATCCCCAAACGCCCCGCGTCCCCATCGGCCACCCTCGCCGTAGCGGACCTCGGCCACCGTCACAAGCACTGGGTTCGTCACGAGACCACCCAGCGCGCCGGGCAGAACCATGGCCTCCGGCCGCGCCAGCGCCAACCGCTCGCCGCCGTTCGAAAGATTCCCCCCGAAATTGCCCAGCACACCGTCCACGGGAATTCCCGGGTGGACCGTTCGCAAATACCCCGCGTCCGCCGCAACAACCAGGTACGCCCCGGGCGCCAGGATCGTCGGGCTCCTGAAGGTGAAATCGATGCCGTCCACGAATCGCCACCCCCCCAGATCCACCGGCGCCGTTCCTCGATTGTACAACTCCACGAACTCGCCCCGTTCATCCACCAGCGAGTGGTAGAAAATCTCGTTGATCACAATGTCCTCCGCGCGCGCCCGCCCGTTAGCGCTCCCCGGAGTCGGCGCCGCCAGGAGCGCCCAGGTCTCCCCGCCGTTCGGCACCCGCCCGCTCGAAACCCCCAGCAACTGCGGCCCAAAGCGCACCGCATCGATCACCCTTTCTCCGTCGGGACTCACCAGGAGAACCGCCTCGCCCGCCGACGAGAACGCGAACCCAAGTTCCTCCTGGTTCCACGCCCGGAATCCCCCGGGTGGAATCACCGTCCCCGCCGGGATGACAAACCTCGCCTGGTCCGGATCGTCGGTCAGAACGCATCCCCCAAGGTCCACCGGCGTCGGCCCGTGATTGTAGAGTTCCACGAAGTCGGGATCGGGATCGTCCGTATTCGCCAGCACCTCGTTGATGCGCATGCGCCTTCGCGGGTCCGCCCCGCGGAACTCAGCCCGCCCCGGCGACCCGCCCCGGCGCTCACTCGCCGCCCAGGCCCGCGCGTCGCCTTCCCCATAACTGGGCCGCGCCAGCACCAGCGAATGTCCCGCCCCGTCCGCCGCCACGGGCCACGGCGCCTCGTCCTTATACGTCACTTCCAACAAAAGGGCTCCGGATCGATTCCGCACCTGAACCAGACCCCCTTCGCGAGGTAGAAGCCCCGACCACGGCCCGAGAACGGTGGCGCCAACCGCCTCCGACCGCAGGTCCCCCGGCGAATGCGCCACGGTCAGAAAAGCGCCGGCCGGCAACACCGTCCCCTCCGGGAAGGTGTACTGAATGACCCCCGTCAGGCGAAACCCGCTCAGATCGGCAAACACCGAATCGGAATTGAACAACTCCACGAACTCCAGCCGCCGCCCATCCGGCCGCGTCGCCGGGTGATACTGAATCTCGCTCAGCACCAGGCCGGAGCGACGGGTCGACGGCCCCAGCGGCTCCACGGCATCCGGAAGGAAACCCACCGACGCCGTGGTTTCATGGTCCGCGAAGTCCCGGAATGCGGCCATCGTGGAGGCGTTTGTCGAGCGACTGCTGGCCATCAGGCCCAGGTAAACGGTGTTCGACATCCCGATCCCCACCGATCCCAGCCGCGTCCAGTCCGCTCCATCCAGACTCGCGAACCCTGTGAAATTGGTGCCCTGGCGCTTCAACCGCAGCCACGTCTGGGGATAGTTCACCGGGAAGGACCCGCGCATCTCGGCCACCGCACCCGTCTGCCCGCGCCACGAGAAAAAGCTGCCGGCCAGGCTGGGCGTCGCCAGCGCCGCCGCAAAAGGGCTGTTTGTCGTCAGACTCTGTCGCGCCATGAGTCCCGCCTGCGCGAAGAGCGTGCTGAGCTGAAGCGATTCCAACCGCACTTCCACGTCGAAGTCACCCGTGCGCTGCTGCTGGCTGAAATGAAATTGGTCGTTCGTTCCGCCGGCGCCGGCGCCAATCACCGTGATGTCCACCCCACCCGGCACGGGTTCCACCAACCCGGGCACCGCCGGCCGGCCGATGTCCACCGGGCCAAAACCCAGCGCCGTGAACATCGCCTGGGTGTTCGGAGGAAGGGGGTTCGCCGCGGCGGCGAGATCCGTCACGCCCGTCACCGTCAGCGTGTAGACCGTACCGACGCTCAGCGGCGAGGTCGCCAACACCACCGTCGCGGCGTCGGCGCCGGGGCCCGCCGCCGTGACCT
>JBBQIU010000313.1:0-4900 GCA_038325245.1 Verrucomicrobiota bacterium | reverse complement strand
CACGTGGGGTGCGGCCATGCTCGTGCCGTCCTTGCGCTTCACTTCACGGTACGGCACGGGCGCCTCGATTTTCTCGCCCGGCGCCACGAGATCCGGCTTGGCCCGCCCATCGCCCGTCGGACCGCGGCTCGAAAAATAGGAGACCCCGTAGGTGTGGGGCTGATCGCGGTGCGTCGAACCCACGGTAATGACGCCCTCGGCGTTCCCAGGGTCCGTGATGCTGATGCTCCGGTAGCCTTCCATCAGGCCCTTCGCAGTCACGTACTGCATGTACCCGTCGTTTCCGGCCGCCGCCACCACGACAATCCCCGACCCCACCAAACGCTCGCATTCCTCGCAAACCGGGGTGCGCCCGCAGGCGTAGTTCGCGACGTCGTGGGGGATGGAGAGGCTCAGGTTGACCCCATGCACCACGCGATAGTCCTTATGCGCGTTCAGACTGCGGACGAACTGAAGAGCCGCCATCACATTGAACTCATCGCCCTCACCGTTCTCGTCGAGAACCCGCAGATCGTAGAGGTGGATGTCCGGACACAATCCCCGGACGTCGCTCGTGACCGGGAACATATCGTCCACGTCGGTCCGGCGCCAGTCCGCCCCCAGGATGCCCGCCACATGCGTCCCGTGCTCGTGCTTTGGCACTTCGTAGTCGCCGTCATGGGGAACCCGGATGAACGGCTCCAGCAGCGACCAATCGAGCTCACGCCCGCTCTGCAAACTCGCCCTCAGTTGGGACGTAAGATCGGACTGCTTTCGCTTTTCCAACCGCCGATGGATGCGATCCAGCCTCTCCTTCACCGCCTCCGGGATGCCTTCGTCGGCCGCCTCTCCGGCCAGGAGATGCCGGATGATCGTGAAATCATACGTGGCCACCACTCGACAGCGGTCGGACCAATCCGGGCGCCGCAATTGGTCCGGGTTTGCTTTGCGCCAGCCCGCGTGCCTCGGCGCCGCCTGCGAATCCGAGTCGTCCTCCGCTATCTTCGCAGGGAGTGGCACCGGCAGGGACTGCATCCGCTCCCTGTCGACGACATAACGGTGGCGGAACGCGGGATGGCGGGCGTCAATACCGCTGTCGATCACCGCCCAACTGAGGTCGCGGCACGAGATCTCGAAGAGTCGCGACGCCGCATCCGCCTTCACCGCCGCCGTCGATCGCCAGACCGTCGTTCCCGCCCGACGATTCCGACTCACGGAATAGATCGCCGCGTGTCCCTCCGTCACGGGCACGAGCCCCTCCAGCAACTCCGCCACCTTCTCCACGATGCGCGCGTAGTACTCCAGGCGGCGCTTGCGAAGGGCCGCCGGCTCATCCACCCGCGCCGGCGTGTCCAGCAAGTCCTTCGGCCAGACGGAATCCATCGCCGCGTCCGCTTTCGGGCCCGTCCCGCCTTCCTGACCCTCATGCTTCGCCCCTACGTCCACGGCCAGGGCAAGGACGCCGATCACCCGCACCATCCAGATCACATCCAGCGACAACAGCGCCTGCTTCCGCATTTCGCGCGTGCGCTGACTCATGCTCTGCGGATACGCCAGCGTCTCCGCCAGCAGGGCCCGGTCCTTGGCATTGGCGAGTGCGGCCATATACCGGCCCTCGCCCTGGCGAAACACCCGGTCGGTCCACCATCTTGACAGGGGCAAAACCACCCGCACCAGTTCGTCGAACGTCAGCCACGCCACCACCGTCGACTGATTGTACGCAACCCGCGCCGCGGGTCGCTTCTCGCCCGGATGCAGGCGCTTCCACACTTCCGTCTGCGCCTCCAATTCGAGGCGGGCGCGTAATTCCAACGCGAGCCGACCCGCATTCATGGGGTTCGCGCCGGAGTCGATGAATGGCGTGAGAAGGAGGTCGTGACGCTTCCGCGGCGCCTCCGCACACTGGATCCAGACGTCCGGCAGGATCGGTGAATCCTGGGTGAACCGACCCGCAAACTCGTGCCCGTAGATCAGTTCTTCTGCCAATTCGCGTCGTAGCATGCGCAGCCTGTGTGTGTCGAAAACCTCGAATGGGACGGCTCGCAGAGTGGCCAGACCTCAAGGTCCAGCAAGAAAAAAATCTGATTCACCCGCACTCGGTCACCTGACCGCATCGCACCGCGCGAGTGGCTCCCGTGGTCTCCGGCAGGTTTCCCGTCCTACCCAGCAACCGTTGCCTCGCCAGCCAGGCAAAAGCCCCTCCCTCCACCGCCTCCAGCGGCCACCCCATCGCCGTAGACGTGGCCACGTCCACCCCCGGGGTCCACGCTTCCAGGGCCCTTCTCAGCCGCGCCACCAACACCGGATTGCTCGCCCCACCGCCACAGAGAATGATTCGACCCACCACCCCCGGAAGGTGAAGCCGGTAGTTCAAAGCCACCGATCGCGCCGTCAGTTCCGTCAGGGTCGCCAAGCGATCGTTCCGTTCCAATCCAGCCTCCTCCATGGATGCCCAGCATTTCTCCAGATACCCGATCCCGAACGCTTCCCGGCCCGTACTCTTCGGAGGTTGCCGCCTCAGAAAGGGGTGTCGCAGCCAGTCCCCGACCAGCCCGTCATGCACGGTCCCCGCCGCCGCCCACTTCCCTTCCCGGTCGAAGTCTTTCCGCCCACGCGACAACCGACGCACCGCACCGTCCATCAGCATGTTTCCGGGTCCCGTGTCGAACGACCGCACCGTCGGCTCCGGCCCCGCCCGCCAGTCGATCGACGTCACATTCCCGATGCCGCCCAGATTCTGAACGCATACATGCCGGCCTCTTTCGCCAAAGACCCGCACGTGAAAAGACGTCGCCATCGGCGCCCCTTCGCCTCCCGCGGCGATGTCCGCCGACCGAAAATTCGATACCACCGGCACCCGCAGCGCCTCCCCCAGATACGCCGGTTCACCGATCTGCCACGTCGCCGCGTTCCGCCGTCCGCCCCGGTGAAACACGGTTTGTCCATGCAGGCCGACCGCGTCGATCCCTTCGTCTCCCAGGCCCGTCCGCGCCACCGTCGCATAGTAGCGCCCAAGGTCGTGATGAAGCTGGCCACATTCCCATGATGTGGCTTCCCCGCCGGCACACGCCATCAGTCGCTGCCTCAGCCGGGCCGGGAAGCGCTCCATCCAACTCCGCACCCACCGGGGGTTCCCCACCCGGTCGAACGCCGTCAGCACGCAGTCCACTCCGTCCAGGCTCGTCCCCGACATGATCCCCAAAACCCGCCCGAACCGCCGATCTCCGTCCTTCATTCCGCGGGCTCCTGCTGCGAAATGCAGTGGAACGATCCCAGGCCCCACACCAGATCGGTCGAATCCAGCCCCACGACGCGTCGGTCCGGAAACTCCTTCTGCAGGATCGCCAGCGCCTCCGCGTCCCGGGGATCGCGGTAAGTCGGCACCACGACGATTCCATTCGCGATATAGAAATTTGCGTAGCTCGCCGGAAGCCGTTGGCCCTCATGTTCCATTCGCCCGGGCATGGGAAGCTCCACGACCCGCAGCGCGTTGCCCCGTTCGTCCGTCAGCGTCCGCAGGCGTTCCCGGTTCTCCGAAAGTGCTGCGTGGTTCTCGTCCTGCGGGTCCGGTTCCACGACGGTGACGACCGTCGTGGGATTCACGAATCGCGTCAGGTCGTCCACGTGACCGTCCGTGTCGTCGCCTACGATGCCTTCGCCCAGCCACAAAATGTGGGTGACGCCGAGATAATCCCTCAGGGCCTGCTCGATCTGGGCCTTCGTGAGGTGGGGATTTCGATTCGGATTCAGCAGACAGCTCTCAGTCGTCAAAAGGCTGCCCTGGCCATTCACGTCCAACGACCCGCCCTCCATGACGATTCCCGGCGAAAACAACGGCAGTCCGCGCAATCGAGCCACATGCTGCGGAATCGCATCGTCCAGGTCGCACGGTGGATACTTTTCGCCCCAGGCGTTGTAGTTCCAGTCCACCACGGCCCGTTCTACCGTACCCCCGCGGCGTCGCATCAGAAAAATTGGACCGTGATCGCGACACCACGGTTCGTATGCCGGGAAGTGATGGAACCGCACCGCCTCCAGCGGGCAGCCATGCGAGGTCAGCAGGCTCCGCACCCACTCCTCCATGTCGCGATGCCACACGTTGACATTGACTTCCTCAACCGCCGACAGCGCCCGAATGAAGGCCGCATACACCCCGGGCACAGGTTCGTACTTGTCCGGAAAACTGATCCCGTCCGGCCGGGGCCATGTCAGCCACGTGGACCGGTGGCGCGCCCATTCCGCAGGCATTCGCCACCCCTCGGCCCCGGGTGTGCCCGGCGTGAAATGGGACGCGGATTCTGAAAGGGAGGTTTCCTTCATGGATCTCCTCGTCAGGGCAAAGGCTCCGGCCGCGCCGCAGCCAGGAGGCGGTACCATTCGTCCCGGCTCAATTCCAGGCCATCGGCGCCCGCAGCCTCGCGGATCCGCCCCGGGTCCGTGCTTCCGACAATTGGCACAATTCCCGACGGATGGCGTATCAGCCAGGCCAGGGCCACCACGGTTCGGGTGGTCCCCCGTGCCGCCGCCACCGCGTCCAATTCCCGATTCATCGCGTCGGTCTGGTATCCCTCCTGCGACGACAACAATCGACGCGCTCCGTCTCCGAGTTTTCCACCCGCCAGCGGACTCCACGCCATCGGAGTGATCCCCTCGGACAGGCACTGGTCCAGAGTCCCGTCCTCAAACGCCTTCCGATGTGCCAGGCTGATCTCCACCTGATTCGCGATCAGCGGCATCGGGCACGCCATCTGCAACGCCGCCACCTGGGACGGCGAAAAATTGCTCACGCCGAATTCACGCACCTTCCCGTCGCGCCGCAGGCTGTCGAACGCTCCAGCCACTTCCTCCGGATCCATCAGATAATCGGGCCGATGCAACAGGAAGAGATCGATCGTCTCCACGTTTAGCCGCCTCAAGGACT
>JBBQIU010000312.1:0-4907 GCA_038325245.1 Verrucomicrobiota bacterium | reverse complement strand
ACACTACTCCCGGGCCAGTCCTACACCCAGACCGCCACCTTCACCCTCCCGCCTTCCGCCAACGGCAGTCACTTCATCGTCCAGACCAACGAGGATCCCGCCATCCTCCTGGGGGCCGAAGACCAGCTCTTCCGCGAGGTCGAAGCCATCATCCGCCGCGCGGAACAGGAATTCGGCCGGCCCCTCTCCGAAGTCAACCTGGCTGACGCCCGCGAACTCACTCCAGGCCAACTCCGCAGCATTCTTACCGGGCCTCAGTCGTCAGCGCCCCAAACCGTCTTCGAAGGGCCGTTCACCAACAACAATGCCCGATCGGCTCCCTCCACGGTCACCAACACGCCTCCCGATCTCGTCGTCACCGACGTCCGAGTGACACCGTCGGTGTTCTCCGGCGAATCCATTGAGGTGACTTGGACCGTCCGCAACGACGGCACCGCACCCGTCTACCCGGGAACGCGCAGGTGGACGGATTGGATCCTGTTCTCGGAGTCTCCGACTTGGGATCCCGCCAAGGTCGGCCCTCTCGGCAGTCTGATCCATGTTCAGACAACCCCGCTGCTTCCCGGCGAAAGTTATACGGCTACGGCGTCGTTCAAGATTCCTGAAGGGATCGCCGGTCCCCGCTACATCTACGTCGCGACCGATCCCAACGTGGGTTTCTCCCCGGCCTTCGGGATCAACCTCAACGGCACCGGCATCGGCTCGTTCCCCAATTGGCCGTCCTTTTTCTCGCAGCGGGTCTGGGAGGGCGCCACCAAGGCCAACAACGTCCGGGGCGCCTCCACCGAAGTCGTCTACCGCGAAGCAGATCTCTTCCTGGTCGAGGCTTCCGGTCCGGCCCAGGCCGATTCCAGCGGCACGTTCGCGGTTCAATTCACCACACGCAACGACGGCACCCGCGCCACGCGGTTGGATCGGTGGATCGATTCGGTCTACCTGTCCCGCGACACGACCATCGACCCCTCCGACAAGCTGATCGGTTCCCCGGAACACATTGGAATCCTGGAACCTGGCGCCACCTATTCCGGCACCATCGAAGCCCGGCTTCCTGACAACATCGAAGGCCCCTTCCACCTGATCGTCATCACCAACGCCGGTTACGGCCCGGGACCGGGCGATGATCCGACCTCATTCCCCGGCGTGATTTCGACCACCCATCGGCCTTTGCTGAATGAGTACGCCGGCACCGCTTCGAATCAGCGGTTGCTCAATCTCTCCGTGCGGTTCGTCCCCGGGCCCGATCTGATCGTCGCCAGCCTCACGGCCGACGACCGCGTCCTCGTCGGGCAAACGTTCAATGTCTCCTGGACCGTTCGCAACACCGGCCCCGGCGCCGTTCCCGACCGTCAGGACACCTGGAATGACTCCGTCTACCTTTCCCGCGACCAGTTCCTTGACGTCCGAAGTGACTCTTTCCTCGGAGGCTTCCAGCACATCGGCGTCCTCGCCCCCAATGGCGAGTACACCGTTTCCCTGAATCTCAGCGTTCCGAGGGGCCTGCTCGGCGCCTATTACGTCTTCGTGATCTCCGATCCCATCGCCGGCGGTCGCCCCAGGGGTTCGGTCGTTGAAACCAACGACACCAACAACTCCCGGGCCACCGATGTCCCGATGCTGATCGATCTCCCGCCGCCTTCCGACCTCCAGGTCGATTCCGTCATCGGTCCCTCCAATGCCACGGTCGGCGATTCCGTCTCCGTCACCCTCACTGTCACCAACCTCGGCACACAGCCCGCCCGGGGATCCTGGTTCGATACCCTCTACCTCTCCGCCGACGGCATCTGGGACTATGGCGATCGACTCCTCGGTACCGCGAATCCCCCCCAGGGCGGCCGCGACCTCGCGCCCGGACAGAGTTACACCGCCACCGTTGAAGTCCTCATCCCGCCGACGCTCCCCGGCTCCTACCGGCTCATCGCCCGCACCGATAATTTCAACGACATCCACGAGGGCCCACGCGACGACAACAACGTCGGCGTCGGCGCCGACGCCCTAGCCGTCCAAGTCCTCGGCCTCACCATCGGCGTTCCCGCCAACGTCACCCTTCCCGCCCGCGGTCAGGCGTTTTACCGCGTCGAAGCCGCCGCCGGCGAAACGCTCGAGATCCAGTTTGCCGGATCGGCGGGACTGAATGAGTTATACGTCGCGTATGAGGCGGTCCCGAGTTCCCTCCAGTTCGATGCATCCTTCGAAGGCGGACTCCAAGCAGCCCAAACCGCGGTCATTCCCACCACCCAGGCCGGAACCTATTTCATCCTCGTCCGTTCCCAGGGCGCTGCCACCGCCGGGACCCTGAATGCCCGGTCGCTTCCGTTCGGCATCACCAGCCTGACTCCCGACACCGTCGGCGCCGGTCGCTACGTCACCATGACCGTCCGCGGCGCCCGCTTCGATCCCCAGGCAACGCTCAAGCTCATCCGTCCGCAATTTGGCGAGTACGTCCCGATCAACTACGTCGTCGCCGACGCCACCCGCATCGTCGCCGTCTTCGACCTGCGCGAGGCCCCGCTCGGGCTCTACGACATTCAGGTCACCAACCCGAACGGCGATGCGTTCGCGATTCCCTACCGGTTCCTCATCAGCCTGCCCGACACCCTCGACGTCAGCATCGGCCTCGGCGGCCCCGACGAGATCCTCCTCTCCAAAGCCGGATTCCCCAGCGCCTATTACGGTGTCTCGCTCGCCAGCCGGACCAATCTCGACACGCCGTTTGTCTACTTCCAGTACGGCGTCCCCCGCATCGGAAATAACACCTTCATCCCAGGCGAACGGCTCCTGTTCCAGACCAACCTTCAAGGCGCCCCCAACGCGGTCGGCGTTCCGTGGGCCAATCTCGATCCCGTGCTCAATCTCGACGGCGTCCTGACCGCCTCCGGCTTCGCCATCGATTTCCGGGCCAAGAGTTTCGACGCGCGAACATTCGCCCTCGAGATCTACCCGGGCTTGAAAGAACTTCTCGCCCAGAATCCGAATTTCCTTCGCGATCTGAGTGACGTTCAACTCAAGGAACTCGAGTTCGAGTTTTACATCTTCGCCGCCGCCACCCCGCTCACCACCGGCGAATTCATCACCTTCCAACGGGCCAGGGCTGACGAACTGCGCCTCCGGATTCTCGCCGAACCCGCCGCGCCCCAGTCCCTCGTCGTCGCCGCCGGCGATGCCGCCGCATTCCAGGATTTCTACCTGCAATCGCTCGTCCGCGCCGGAGTCCTCCGCTACGAGGACGTCCCGCCCTCCCCGAGGATTTCCGCCGAGTTCGACAGCAACCTCGCCGTCCAGGTCGCAGGACTTCTGGCCAACCCCGATAGCGCCGAGTTCATCGCGAATCAAACCGACGCGCTCGCCACGTTCTTCCAACAGATCCGTGCCTGGTCGAACCACGACCCGGACGCCTCTGGCGGCCCCGCCATCCCCGACGGCTCGGCCTACGATCTCCAACTCTCCCACGGCACGCGCTTCGAGGCGTTCCGCATTCGGGTGAAGGTGCCCGACGATTTCTTCGCCTCCCTATCCGCCGCGGATGGCGGTGGCGCGGTCCTTCCCACAGATCCCGCGCTTCGCGACTTCCTCAATGGCCCGGCCGGAACCGCCCCCGGTGTGGTCCTCCGCGGGCCGTCCGCCGCCGACTCCGCCCGCAACATCGTCCCCGGTGGTTCCACGCGCCTTCCCTACCTGATCCAGTTCGCCAACCCCGCCGATGGCCAACCCGTCCGTGAGTTGCGAATCGTTCAGGAGATTGATCCCGATCTCGACATCCGTTCCTTCCAACTGACCACGGTTCGCTTCGGTGACCTCACGCTCGGCCTTCCCCAGGGTCGGGGCGCCTACTCGGCGGAGTTCGACCTCACCAGCCAGCGCGGCTATGTCCTCCAGATGTCTGCCGGCATCGACGTGGTCACCGGCATCGCCAGTTGGGTCTTCCGCGCCATCGACCCCGTCACGGGCCTCGTCGTGACCGCGGACAATGTCGGTCTGATCAAGCCCGGTGAAACCGGCGAGGTGAGCTACACTATCCGCTCCCATCCCGAGGCACTTTCCGGCGCCTCCCTTGATGCCCAGGCCCGCGTCTTCTTCGGCGACGCCACCCCCATCGACACCAATCGGGTCTCCGCGCGCCTCGACAACGTCGCTCCCACCTCCACGCTCACTACCCAGACACTCAGCGGGAATCGCTACCTGCTCGAATGGTCGGCACTCGACGACCCCCTTGGCTCCGGCGTGCTCCAATACTCCGTCTATGTCTCGCTGGACGGGCGCACCTACTCCGCCCTCGAAGCCCAAACCACCCAAACCACCGTTTCCTACGTCGCACCCGAGGGAAGCGCGCCGCAGTTCCTGGTGCTCGCCGCCGACGTCGCCGGCAATCTCGAAGCCACACCCAGCGGCCTCAGCCTGTCACTCTTCCCACCCGCCGTCCGCCTGGGAACCGTGCCGATCGCCGTGCCGATCGATCGCGAAGTTCTCCCCGTCCTGCCGCCCTCCACGTCCCCTCCGGCCAACGAACTCTTCATTCAGGCCCTCCTCGGTATTCCCGGCGCCCTCCCCACGACGCGCCTCCCGGGCTTCGATCGCGTTCTCACCCCCTTCACCGCCGCCTCCTTTGCCCGCGGTATCGCCACCTCCGGCGCCGGCGTCGGCGCCATCGGGGTCGCCATCGCGCCCGACGGCAGCCTCCTGGTTTCGGGCGGCGCGGGACGCAACCAGTTGTTCCGGATTGCCGTCGGCGGCACCCCTTCCGCCCAGGCGTTCGCCACGCTGGATTCCCCGGTCTTCGCCCTCGCGTTTGATCGTGATGGAAACCTTTGGGCCTCCACCGCCGGCGGTTCACTGCTCGAACTCGACGCCACGTCAGGCGCCGTCCTCAGCCAATACAGTCTGGGCGTCAGCCTCGGCCTCGCCCCCGATCC
>JBBQIU010000311.1:0-4908 GCA_038325245.1 Verrucomicrobiota bacterium | reverse complement strand
TGGGTTTTCTCCGCAGGCGTCAATCGCTTGAGGGAGAGACGGGTCATGCCCCGCCACGCGAGCGCGGGGCGGCCGCAGAAATCGACCACCGCCCGTGCCAGAGTTTCGTCCATAGGCACAAACGCCTCCCCCGTAAATGGGTTTCCAGGGTGGAAACCGGTTCCGTAGCGCCGGATGCCACGTTTCTCACCCAAGGCCTGGAGAAAGGCCTGGCCCAGGGCAATGCCGCAGTCCTCCACGGTGTGATGGGCATCGACTTCGAGGTCACCCCGGCAGCGGAGCTTGAGGTCGACGACGGCATGCTTGGCGAAGAGGGTCAGCATGTGGTCGAAGAAGGCGACGCCGGTATGGATCGTTGAGCGCCCTCGGCCGTTGATCTCGAGGTCGATGGCGATGCGGGTCTCCTGGGTGACGCGACGGATCCGGGCTCGGCGCGGTTGCATGTCGATGCCGGATAGCACAGCGGAGGGGGGTGGCGGAACCGAAAACACCGGCGATTTCAGCCGGCCGGAGGTGCGGATCAGGCGTTTAAGGTCGCGAGGTAGCGTTCGCAGTCGATGGCGGCGGCGCAACCCTCCCCGGCGGCTGTGACGGCCTGACGATACACGGAGTCGTGGCAGTCTCCGGCGACGAAGACCGCCGGGACGCTCGTCTGGGTGCCGCGCTCGGTGCGGATATAGCCGCTGTCGTCCATGTCCATCAGCCCCTTGAAGACCTGGGTATTGGGAATATGGCCGATGGCGATGAAGAGGCCCGCGCAGGAGAGGTCGGATTCGGCGTTGGTCTTGAGGTTCTTGACCCGGACGCCAGTGACCTTGTTTTGGCTGACATCCTGAATGTCGGTGACGACGGAGTCCCAGATCGGTTTGATCTTGGGATTGTTGAGCACCCGATCGGCCATGATTTTCGAGGCGCGGAGGGTGTCGCGGCGGTGAATGAGATAGACGACCGAGCCAAACCGCGTGAGATAGCCGGCCTCCTCGCAGGCGGAATCCCCGCCGCCGACGACGACGAGCGGTTGGTTCCGGAACATGGGGAGGGCGCCGTCGCAGGTGGCGCAGTAGGTGACGCCGCGGGTTTCGAGCTTGCGCTCGCTTTCGAGTCCGAGGTGCCGATGCCCGGCACCGCTGGCGATGATGACGGTGTGGGTTTCGACCCTTTCGCCGTCGACGGTGAGGACGAGGGGTTGGCCGGCGAGGTCGACGGCATCGACCGTGCCGTACTTGATGCGGGCGCCGAAGCGTTCGGCCTGTTTCTGCATGCGCGTCATCAGTTCATAGCCGTCGATACCTTCGGGGAATCCGGGATAGTTCTCGACGATGCTGGTGGTGGTGAGCAAGCCGCCGGGCATGGGGCCGGCGAGGACGAGGGGGGCCAGGTTTGCGCGCGCAGTGTAGACGGCGGCGGTGAGCCCGGCGCAGCCGGTTCCGATGATGACGACCTTCTCCATAAGTTGGGCCGGCCACGCTAGCGCGGGTCCGAGGGCAGGCAAGCTTCGGTGCGACCAAGGTTTACCCTCGCCAGCGGTTTCCGCAGGAACACAATCCGCCGAAATGGCTGAAGCTACTTTTCGGGTTTATGGGCTGGATCGGGTCGTCTATGGCCCGGTTTCGGTGGCGACACTTATAGAATGGGCGAGGGACGGCCGGGTTCAGGTGGGGTCCTGGGTTTACGCGGATGCGGGCGACACCTGGCGCAGGGCGGAGGATCTTCCGGAACTGGAATCCGTCTTCAAGATCACCGCGCCGATGCCGGATGCACCGGGGAATCTCTCCGAACCGCTGGAGTCCCACGCGGGGGTGGCGACGAGGGTGCTGACCCGCTTGAAGGTGTTCTCGGACATGTCGCCGGAGGATCTGACGCCGTTTGCGCGGGAAGTGATCGAGCAGTCGTTCCGTCCCTTCACGTACATTGTGCAGCAGGGCAGCCATGGGGATGCGATGTTCTTCGTCATCCAGGGAAAGGTGGGGGTCAGCACGCGGGGGCAGGTGACCGAGTCGTTCCTCGTCGCTCTCAACATTGGGGAGACGTTCGGGGAGATGTCGCTCTTCGACCCTGGTCCGCGTTCGGCGGACGTGCGTGCCGAGAACGATGTGATCGTCCTGAAGCTGACGGCGGATGCCTTGGAGAAGATCTGTCGGGAGGCCCCGGCCGGTGCGAACCGCTTCCTGTGGAACATCGCGCGGTTGTTGTCGGCGCGGGTTCGTGCCATGGATAAGCGTGCGGCGTCGGCGAAGGATCTGGATGCGGCGGGCAAGGCGATCCGGTAGACCCCGGGCGGGGAAGCGACCCTGCACGTGAAGCCGCCTGTTCAAAATTGAACTGCTCACGGACCACGAACCCAAGCGCCTGAAGGGCGCCACCAAACCCAGCCCAGGGCAACGCCCTGGGAACGGTGCGCCCATTGTGGGGTACGCCTTGAAGGGGCGATCCAATCCGGCGGAGGGGGACGATCCGCGAAGGCGCTCGGGAATTGGGGTTGCCCCTTCAGGAGGCGGATTGGATTGGGGGCGGATCCCAGGGACGTTGCCATCGGCTGGGTTTGGACGAGACCTTCGGCCTCGATGGCGGGCGGGACGCCTGCCGCTACGAACGGAGGGTTTATGGAATGGGTTTTCGCGCCTGATCCTTGGCGTCCTGCCACGCGCGGAGCGCATCAACGCGGCGGAATGGGCGGTGTTCCCCGGGATTCTTCGAGGCGAGAGCGCGTTGCGAGGTGGAGAGCCTCAGCGAGGACGCGACGGTCGGGGTGCCGGACCTCTCGGGCTCGACGATGTGGTTGGCCTCGATCAGGACATTAGTCAGGCCATCCGCATGGATGGCTGCGGCGTTGCCGATGAGCGAATTGCCGTAGACCCGGCTATCCGACGTCATTCGCCCGTTTTCCGATTCTGAGATCCGGATGCCGGCAGGAAAGTTTCCGGTGATGTCATTGAACGAGAGGTCGAGGAAACGTCCCTGGGCGAGCAGGCCACCGCCGTAGTTCCCCCAGACCCGATTGTTGGTAATGCGGACGTGTTGGACGCCGGGGCCGTAATCGGTGACCTGGATACCGCGGCCGACGACGTCGGAGACGGCGTTCGCCGTGATGTCGACGTACTCGAGCGGGCCGGTGAGGGCGCTGACCTTGATGCCGTAAAGTTTTCCGCGATTGACCAGATTGCCGCGGATGGTGATGCGGCGGCCCGAATTGATGAGGACGGCGGCGCTGCCTGAGATTTCACCTCCAGGCTCCTCATTGGGTGCGTCTTCAAAGAGATTGTCGGTGATCACGACACTGTCGAGCGAGGCGAGGTTCTCATCGCCGTCGTCGAAGCTGCAAATGGCGCAGTCCCAGTAATTCAGGAAGATGTTTCCGGAGATAATGGCGTTGGTGTGGCCTGGGTCGCCGGGAAAGCGGTAGAACTCCACCCCGCGGATAGCGCCGTCGAGGGTGTTATTGATGAACCGCATGTGATTGCCGAATCCGGTGAGGGCGCCGCCGTCCTGGCCAAGAGTCGGGACGCCGGTGGTCCACCCGCAGTCACGGAAGGTGCAGTCGCGGACGGTGAGATGGTCGGTGGCGACGGCGGGTGCAGCGAAGGTCGTGATGGCATGCGGAACACCGGTAAAGCGGCAACCGTCGATCAGGATTCGTGCGTTGGCGGGTTCCTCCGGACGAAAGCAGATTCCAGCGCTCTGGCCATGGGGCGGTTCGGCAAGGTACGAGGCGTCGGATCTGAAGTGGAGGTTTCTGAACGTGAGATTGCGGCAGCTGGCGACCTGAACGATGTCACCGAAATCGGGGGCGTAGATCTCGGGGGTGCCGCCGAAGCCGGCGACCGTGACATTGGTGAGGCTGACGAGCCGGATGGGTGCGGCGACGCGGACCCGGCCGAGTTCTGGAGTTGTCTGGACCGTGTAGCGGCCAGGGAGGATGAGGACGGCGTCCCCGGAAACGGCATTGCTCAAGGCCATGCCAATGGATCTCCAGGGGCGCGATGGATCGCCGCGGTTTGCCGAGGGGTCGTCACCCTCGGTTGAGACCCAAAGGACATTGGGCAGGCGGAATGGCGCCGCCGACTGGAGCTGGGAACCATCCGGGAAAAGAATGCCGCCGTCGGCGTGGAGGGGGCCGACGAACTGGGCGCTTCCGAGCACTTGAAAAGAGTTGGTTCCGACAGACGGGCGGGGGCCACCCCCGGAGCTGACAATCAGGGGTGCGCCGGTGATGTGGAGCGGGCGGGCCAGGGTGAAGTTCACCCGGGCCCGACTGTCGGCGACTATTCCGCCGGCGAAGGCACCGTCGGGGTCGCGCCACGCCACACCGCCGGGAATGGGCGAGGTCCGGTCCGCTCCCGGCTCGAGGGCGACGGAAGGCGCGCCGGGGGTTGTGGGAGGGGCGATCGATCGGGCCACAAGCGCCTCGGTGGCGAGCGTGGCCCGGCCAGCCTGTGGAACAGAGAGGAAGGGCTGGCGTGGCAGAAGTGGTACGAAGGGAACCGATTCACCGGTTCGGCGCACGGCAATCTCCAGCCAATGCGAACCCGGGACGGGGACGATCCCGAAATCGATCGCAGCGGTGAACAGCCCGATCTGGACCCGGGTGCTGCCATGGGTCATGGACTCCGTGACCGCGGTTCCCTGAGTGGCCGCGTCATAAAGGGTCATGCGCAAGTCATAGAGCCCGTCGGCGGCCCAATCGCCGTCGGTCAGACGACCTTGGTAACCGAAAGCCGTGGGCGATGAACCCGACTGACCTTGGACCTCCTTCAGCGACAAGACTCCGATTACAACGCAGAGCATCAACAGCTTGCTCATTGGGGAAAGGTTGCGCGAGAGGCGTTCCCCGCGGCAAGGAGGCGTTGCCGTTTCGTCACGAAAAATTAGCGGAGATACTCATTCCAAAAATCGCAAGGATCTGGCGTT
>JBBQIU010000310.1:0-4914 GCA_038325245.1 Verrucomicrobiota bacterium | reverse complement strand
GTCCACATCTGTTTGTTAAGGCGCTTGAGAACCCATTGGTCGAAGGGGCCAATGACGGCCAGGTAGACGACCAAAAGGAGAAGGAGCGCGCCGATAGGGAGCTTGCGCACCTGCCTGCTGTCAAGCATCGCGCCAAACAGTCCGTCGATGCTGGAGCCGCCCCAACGCACCGATTCTGATTCCGTCAGGAGTTCGGGAGGGATCCCCACAAGGCGGGCCCATAGCCAGGATCGATTTTTCCAGCTCCGGAACGGTTCGCGTTCCGGACTAAACGCCAGGACCGTGACGGTTCCCTGTCCGCGCGTGGCGCTGATGATCACGGGAGCATCGCCGACAGACAGCAACGCCTGACCGTCCGTGATCTTTCCGAAGACGATCTGGATCTCGGCCTTCCCGAAATCCTCGTGCGGTTCGATGCTCAAGTACGGGTTGACTGGACTGGAAGGGGTAACCGGCACGGGTCGACCGCGTCTCTGCCGTGCCGCGACTGGGTCGGGAGAAGCGGATTCGCGGACGGCGGACGGCGACTGGATGACCGAGGGACCCGATGCGAGCCAGCGCTCGAACTCTCCATTGTTTGTCCGGGTGGCGACAGATTCGGGCAGGAACGGAAGCACGCCACTGAGCCAGGGGAGAGCCGTGACGTCATTCGGTTGTTCGATCGCCAGGATGAGGTGGCCTCCGGCATAAATCCACGCGAGGAGCGCGTCAGCCTGATCGGCTTTGAGATCGGTGGCTCTTTCCGAGTTGATGTACCAGGCTGTAAGCCCCTCCAGCGCTATGGGATTGGATGGGAGATAGTCCGATTGGAGACGGGCCACCGCCGGGACGAAGTCTCCTCCCCGGTTGGGCACTTCCGGCAGGATCGGGAGGCCACCAAACGTCCGCGGAAGTGCACCCAGGAGTGGAATGTGAGGCGCCAGGTCCTTGGGTTGGAGCCCATTTCGTTCGGCCACAACCTTTCCATTGGGGTCCACGAGGCGCGCTTCCCACGGGGAAAAACGACCGGCTGCGGGGAAGACCGGCAGCACCACGCGCTTGCGGGTGCCGGTGGGAAGCTCAATGGCGAACTGTTGCTGCTGGGAGTTGAAAGTCGCCTCAGGTCCGACGATGACCGTGCCTGTGAAGGATGGCCCATCGTTCAAAATCTCGAACGCTATTGGAAACCAGTGTCCCTCACGCACGCGATCGTCGAGGCCGAGGAAGACATCGAATTGGAACTCGGCTCGTGCGTCAGGTCGAAATAGGAGCGCCGCGGCGCAAAAAAGGAGAAAAAATCCGCGCGCCACAAAAGGTGCGCGATCGTTCGCATTGGAACGTGATCCGCGAGGCTTCAGGTGCTTTGGGATGGCCACCATGACGGTTTTGCCCCGCTGGTGATACGGGGCACTCGTGGTCGGCGCAAGGCGAGAACTACCCGGCGGCAAATCGCGATGCATGCCCGCGTTGTCGGTGACATCTGTTCCTGGCAGCGTGGATTAGCACGGGGATCTTATTTCAAATCCTAATCTTGATCGTAATCCGAATCGGCCCGTTTACTGCGAGGGCACGTCGTCTGAGGGTGGCCGATTCAGATTAGGATTCGGATAAAGATTAGGAGTCGGAGGGAGATTCACAGTTCACCAGCAACTCGGGGGTGCACCGTCAAATTGGGGAGACAGGGCGCGTCCAGTTCCCTCCCCATGGGAGAGACGCCTGACGGCTGGGAGGGCGCGTTCTTTTTCGACGAGCCCTGCTCCCGTCCAGAAAACGCAGCTTCCCAGGCTAATCTTACAGGAAAATTTCCGGAAAAACGGCCTGCTGATCCCGTGGCAGGCTATCCCGCGTGCTGCGACGATCAGTTGTGAGTCTTCTCGAGTTTCTCGATCATGCGCCGGAGCTTCTTGAGTGCGACCGCCTCGATCTGCCGGATGCGCTCCCGTGTGACGCCATACTCCTGGCCGATCTCCTCGAGCGTGAGGCCCTCGCCGCCGTCGTAACCGAACCGCTTCCGCAGGATGTTCTGCTCACGGGCGTCGAGTGTGCCGATCATCTTCTCCAGCATGTCCCGGATCGTCTTGTCCTCGAGTTCCCGATATGGGGACGTCTGCTTTTCGTCCGGAACGATGTCCTTGAGTGAATTGGATTCGTCGTCGCCCACGGGGGCGTCGAGTTGGGCGGGGCGGATTGCGGCGGAACGCCACTGGGCGACACGGGTGGCGGTGATGCCGAGTTCGTCGGCGAGTTCCTCGTCGGTGGCTTCGCGCCCAAACGCGTCCTCCAGTTGCGCGGCGACGCGCCGCATGCGGGAGATTTTGTCGACGAGGTGGACGGGGAGACGGATCGTTTTGCCCTGATTGGCGAGGGCCCTCTTGATTGCCTGCTTGATCCACCAGGCGGCGTAGGTGGACAGCTTGCCACCCTTCGCGGGGTCGAAGCGCTCCACGGCTTTCATCAGGCCCATGTTTCCCTCGTTGATAAGATCCAGGAGGGGCAGCCCATAGTTTTCGTAGTCGTGGGCGATTTTGACGACGAGGCGGAGGTTCGCCTTGATCATGTGGTCCCGCGCCTTGCGGTCGCCGGCCTTGATGCGGGCGGCGAGGTCGATTTCCTCCTGAATCGTCAGCAACGCGACTTCACCGATCTCCCGGAGGTACAGACGGTAGGCCGTGTCCCCATCGTATGAGTCCCTCCGGCCCGCGGCGGCCGGCTCCGCGTCCTTGGTGCGCCGTGGCGGGCGAGCGGGGAACTCGTCGGCTTCAACCCGGGTACGGTGGGACTGGCCACCCGGCTCCGGGTGGACGGTGGGACCTGGGGTCGGTGCAATGGCGCGAGAGGCGGTCTTGGCCTCGATCTTTTCGCTTCGCTTGGTTGCCGATCGATCGCCTTCGGGGGCGGTAGAGCGTCGTCTCGGGGGGGGGCGGACGGGCGAACGGGACCCGGGCGTCGGGGCAGTCGAGGCGGTCGAGGCGGTAGAGGCGCTTCGTGGGGACTTGGAGGGACGCGCTGGGTGCATGTGGGTGCGACGCCGGGGGGAGCGTAGTCGGCACCTGGACCGGCGTCCACCGTCGCCGAGTTTGGCTGGCTAGGACTTCAGCTGGATCTCTCGTTGCAGTCGTCCCTGAATCCGGGTAGGTAACGTCATCACGATGACAAATCCTTCGATTCGCGGGCACAGTTCCCGGTTTCCGTCGTCGGGGCGACGAAGTCCAGTCGCTCGGCTATCGTCGGTTCGGGGCTTCACCCTCATCGAATTACTGGTGGTGATCGCCATCATCGCCATCCTGGCGAGCATGCTTTTGCCGGCGCTGTCGAAGGCCAAGACCAAGGCTCAGGGCATCAAGTGCATGAGCAATCTGAAGCAACTCCAGCTCGCGCATTTGCTTTACCCGGACGACAACAACGATTACCTCACCAAGCCGGGGAACAGCGGAACGGAGCCGTACGCGTGGGTCGCCGGATGGCTGGACTTCAATCCAGGGACGCGGGACAACACCAATATTCAGGACCTGATCGATCCCAAGAAGGCGATGTTTGCGCCCTACATCCCGTCGGCGGAGGTATACAAGTGTCCGGCTGACCAGAGTTCGGTCACGATTCGGGGCCAGAAATTTCCGCGAGTTCGAAGCATGGGGATGAGCCAGGCGATGGGGGGGCCGGGTGGCTGGCTCGCGCCGCCGAGTTACAACGACGCTCAGACGAAATACAAGGTGTTCATCAAGTCGGCGGACTTCTCGGTCCCAGGTCCATCCCAGTTGTATGTCCTTCTGGACGAACATCCGGACAGCATCAATGCGGGCGGGTTCGCCAACATGATGGTGGAAAGCGCCGCTTCGGCACGCATCATCGATTTCCCCGCGAGCTACCATAATGGTGCCGCGGGCATCTCGTTTGCCGACGGACACACCGAAATTAGAAAGTGGGTCGACGGCCGGACCAAGCCTCCCGTTCGGTACACCGGCACCATGGCCCTGAACGTGGCCTCGCCGAACAACCGGGATGCCATCTGGCTTTCCGATCGCACCACCACCACCCGGCAGTAGGAAGCGCGTGGTCGCCGCCGTCATCGTCGCCGCGGGCCTGGGCAAACGGTTCGGACCCGACGCGGACAAGTTGTTCATGGAAGTCGGAGGGCGGCCGATCGTCGGACACACCTGGGCCCGTTTCGATGGGGTCCGGTTGATCGACGAGATTGTTTTGGTGGTCCGTGCGGGTATGGAATCGGCATTTCAGGAGGTCGCGGCCACGTTGCCCCTCACCAAACCGTGGAGACTGGCCGTGGGTGGACGGGAACGGCAGGACTCGGTTTGGAACGGCGTTGAGGCGGTCTCGCCGGACGTGGAAATCGTGGCGATTCAGGATGGAGCGCGTCCATGCACAGCGCCGTCGTTGATCGAATCGGCGATTGAAGCCGCGCGCGAGACGGGGGCGGCCGTTGCGGCGCAACGGGTCACGGACACGATCAAGGAGAGCCGGGATGGTTGGATCATTGATCATACGGTGGATCGGACGCGGCTTTGGGCCGTCCAGACGCCACAAGCATTCCAGCGCGGGGTCATCCAGCGGGCGATGGAGGCGGTGAGACTTCAGGGACTTCATCTGACGGACGACACGGCCGCATGCGAATGCATCGGGCAGCCCGTGCGTCTTGTGGAATCGAGGGCTCCCAACCCGAAGTTCACGTATCCCGGGGACCTGCCCTATATCCGGGTTTTGCTCGGGTGCTTGCCGGACGGTGCGGACGCCACTACGGTGCGCTCCGTCATGGACGTGAAACTTTCATCATGAGCCGCCGACTGACATTCAGCCTGGTCACCCTGCTTCTGTTGCTGCACCTCGGAGTGGGCTTGCAGCTGTACGTGGGAGAGGCGCGCGCCGGGGAGCGGGATGACGCCTATCCTCAGCTCGCGTTGTTCTCCCGGGTGCTGCAATTGA
>JBBQIU010000309.1:0-4921 GCA_038325245.1 Verrucomicrobiota bacterium | reverse complement strand
TTCGTTTTGGCCGCACCGAAGCGGCTATGCGTTGGCGCATCGGCTCATGTGGCGGAAGGTGCGGGCGGCCGCGGATGCCATTGGCATTTCGACCGGTGGCTGGCTGGACCGGTTGCGGGAGACGGACCCGGCGCGGGACCGGCTGTTTCTGGCGCCGTCGCCGTCGAACATTCCGGTGGTGCGGGTGGAACCGGGTCATCGCGAGTCATGGCGTGCACGGCAGGGATTGGAGGGTGTGAGGCGGGTGATGGGTTTTTTCGGGTCGGTGGGGACAGGGAAGCAATTCGAGTGGGTGCTTGCGGCGTGGCGGGAGGCGAGGAGAAGGGAGTCGGCCACCGGTTTGGCGGTGATTGGTGGGCGTCCGGAGCCGGAGCTGACGGAGGAGGAACGTCGTTGGTTTCGGCCCTTGGGATACCTGGGGAGCGCGGAGGCCTCGGCGGCGTTGCAGGCGTTGGACCTTCTGGTGTTGCCATTTGAGGATGGGGTTTCGGAGCGTCGTTCCTCGTTCATGGTGGGATTGGCGCATGGGTTGGCGGTGGTAACGACGCTGGGGGAAGGGACGGGGAGGGACCTGCGCGAAGGGGGGTTTTACGGCGGGGTATCGGTCGAGGAGGGGGCGCAGGGCTTTGGACGGGTAGCGGGAAAGTGGATGGAGGACGAAGCGGGACGACGGGGGCTGGGGGAGAAGGCGTTGGAGCGGTACCGGGCTTTGTACGACTGGGAATGCCTGGCGCGGGAGGTGTCGAAGCGATGGGAGAAGCCGGTGGTCGTGCGCGGGTCGGAGCAGAGTTCTCGCGTCTGACGCCGTACGGGCCCTACGCTCCGGGCGTTGTGATTGCGTTGAAGAGCCTACGCCAGGTCGTCCGCTCCATGATGCGGCTCCGGCCTTACATGCGAGGAGGGCGGAAGCTTTATGGAGCGGTGATCGGCACGGCGCTCTTGGCGGCGACGTTGGAGGCGTCGGCGCTCGGACTTCTGGGGGGGGTGGTTTATCTGATCATCAATCCGGAGAGAACGGATCTGCCGCGCAGTGTGATCTGGCTGCAGGGGCAGATCGGAACCACGGACCGTTACGTTCTTTTGATGGCCTTGGCAGGCTTTGCGCTACTGGCGATGGCGTCGAAGAACGTGGTGTTGTACGTGAGCACCCGGTTGAGCGGGATTCTGAAGCGCCGGGTGACGATCAATCTCCGCCGGGGGTTGTTCGAGCGATTGCAACAAGCGCACCTCCGATTCTTTGAAGAGACGAAGGCGGGGGAGATCACGAGCGTGTTTCTGAACGACACGGCGCGGGCGTTTGCGACGTTGGAAACGGCGCTCTTTGCGACGCAACGGGGATCGATGGCGCTGGCGTATCTCGGGGTTCTGCTGCTGCTCTCGTGGCCCTTGACGCTGGTGGCGGTGGCGTTCGCGACGGTGGTGGCGTTTCCGATCCTGAAGGTGCACCGGCGGATCCGGGATTATGGCACGACGGTGGTGACGGAGATGCGGGAACTGGCGGCGCAGTTGACGGAGAGCTTTGCGGGGATCCGGGTGGTGCGGTCCACGAACGCGCAGGCCGAGCAGTTGGCGAAGGTGGATTTGCGCAATCAACGGCAGGCGGTCGCGGATGAGCGGTACATCCGCATTTCGGGAGCGATCCTGCCGACGATGGAGACGCTGGCGGCCGCGGCGGGGCTGGGGATTCTGCTGGCGGCTTCGCGGATGGTGGAACAGGGAACGATGCCAGCGGATCAGTTGATGACGTTCGGCTTGGTGCTGATGAGGCTCCTTCCCCTGATCAATCAACTGAACAGCCTTCAGGCGACGCTGATTTACCAGGGGACCAGTCTCGAGGCGCTCGAGAAGTGGTTCAGTCTGCCGGGCTTTCCAGTTCGACCGTTTGGATCGCGGACGTTCGAAGGGGTGCGCGAGTCGATCGTTTTCGAGAATGTCTGCCTCACGTACGAGACAGGGAAGCAGGCGTTGCGCGGGATTTCATTCCGGGTGCCGGCGGGCCGGATGGTGGCGTTGGTTGGGGCGTCGGGTTCGGGCAAGACGAGTGCGGCGACGCTTCTGCTCCGGTTACGTGCGCCGACGTCCGGGCGGGTGTTGGTGGACGGGATTGATTACTGGGAGTTCACACCGAAATCCTGGCATGGGCACGTGGCCATCGTCGAACAGGAGGCGTTTCTCTTCAACGACACGATCTCCGCCAACGTGGCTTATGGCGCCCCCGGCGCCGGGCGGGCGGAAGTGGAAGAGGCGCTGCGTCGGGCGCACCTGTGGGAGGTGGTCGAGGCGTTACCGGGAGGGATTGAGTCACAGGTCGGGGAGCGAGGGACGACGTTGTCGGGGGGGCAACGGCAGCGGATGGCGATCGCGCGGGCGCTGGTCCGTCGGCCGCAGGTGATGGTGTTGGACGAGGCGACCTCGGCGCTGGACACGGTTTCGGAGCGTCAAGTGCAGGCGGCATTGGAAACGGCGACGAAGGACCGGACGGTGGTGGTGATCGCGCACCGGCTTTCGACCATTCGCAACGCGGATCACATCGTGGTTTTGGAGGCGGGCCTGGTGGTGGAACAGGGAGGCTGGGATGAATTGATCGAACGGGGAGGCGCCTTCGCGCGTCTGGTCCACACCAGCGTCGCTCAACGGGACGAGGTGGAGACGGCGCCGGCGGCGGGGTGAGCGGGTTGGGTATGCAGGAATCAGCCCGAACCCAGGCCCAGGCGGTTGATGACTTCCCCGGATAAGACGTCGTACGCGGCGGAAGCGGCGCTGTACGGATCGTAATGGATGATTGGCTTACCGAAGCTGGGAGCCTCGGCGAGGCGGGTTGTCCTGGGTATGACCGTGTCGAACACGCGTTCCCCGAAATGTTGGCGGACTTCGGCCACGACCTGTTGGGACAGGCGCGTACGCCCGTCGAACATGGTCATGACGACGCCGAGGAGGTTGAGGGAGGGATTGACGCCTCCATCCCGGAGTTGGTCCAGAAGCCGGTGGATCGTGGAGATGCCCTCAAGGGCGTAATACTCGCACTGCAATGGGACGAGAAGATGGTTGGCCGTGGCGAGTGCGTTCAGGGTGAGCAAACCGAGAGCCGGAGGGCAGTCGATGACAAGGATGTCGAACGCCCCGTTATCCTGGATCGGCTTGAGCAGGCCGCGGAGTCGGCCGAGTCGATCGTCGAAGCGTCCGAGTTCGAGTTCGACGCCGCAAAGGTCTACTTCGCTGGAGATGGCGAAGAGACGTTCGAACGCGGTCGGTTTCACTCGCTCGACGGCGGTACCCTCGCCGAGCAGGGGCCCGTAGAGGCTGTCGCCCTCGGTCTTCTCGAGGCCGAGGCCGCTGGTGGCGTTGGCCTGGGGGTCGAGATCGACCAGAAGCACCCGTTGCCCGGCGGACGCCATGCAGGCGGCGAGGTTGATCGACGTCGTCGTTTTTCCGACGCCGCCTTTCTGATTGGCGACGGCAAGGATGGGCGCAGGCACGGACCGATTTAACCGGGAGCTGGGGTCGGCGTCAGCCTTCGCCTCAACGATTCACGCGGGTGAACCGGACCGACTTCGGGCGAAGGCGCGACGGGATGTTTGGGTGGACCTCTTAAGAGGTGGTTGCCGTGAAACCGGGACGATGCCGCGGCGGGGCCTGGAGATTGGCCACTTTTCCGATCTGGAATCCCGTTGGGATTGGGAAATGCCCTCCGCGCACGTTGTGTAGAACGATCAGGTCATCGCCCTAGGCACTTTCATGCCGCCCGACTTGGCGGCGGCACGCCAGAAATGGCCATCTCCAGGCCCCGGTGGGGCGTCTCCAGGAAAGCGCTGAAGATGGGACAAGGACAATGACCTCGCGGGCCGGGCCGGCCGGCGCCACGATCGCGCGCGTGGATGCCGAATTCATGCGGGAGGCCCTGCGTTTGGCACGGGAGCACATGATGGCGGGTGAGGGTGGACCGTTTGGCGCCGTCATCGTGAGATCCGGCCGTTTGATCGCGCGCGGTTGGAATCGGGTGACGAGCGGCTACGACCCCACGGCTCATGCCGAGATCGAGGCGATTCGCGCGGCGGGGCAGGTTCTCGGGAATTTCTCGCTCGCCGGATGCGAGATCTATGCCAGTTGCGAGCCGTGTCCGATGTGTCTCGCCGCATGTCATTGGGCGCGACTGGACCGGATCTACTTTGCCGCTTCCAGCCAGGATGCGGCGTCGGCCGGATTCGACGATGCCCTGCTTTATCGCGAACTGGCCCGGCCGGAAGGGCAGCGATTGGTCCCGGCGTCGAGGCTCCTGGCGGACGAGGGGGCGGAGATTTTCCGGCTCTGGAATTCGAAGGCGGACCGGGTGGGGTACTGAACGGAACTCGTATTTGCCACGGAGGCATGGAGTGCGCAGAGGAGGAGGGGGGGAGAGGAGGGCACGTCAGACCTGTCACCGAGGGCTCTGCCGCCCGATGACGGATCCTTGGCGACCCTCATTCGCCGTTCTCAGGCCGGATCAGTCGGACGCGATGCTGTCGGGCAGCTCGTTGGTATCGCTTTCGGTGCGGGGATAATGGCGCGCGAGGGCGGCGCCGATTTCCCGAATGGCGGCTTCGAACCCGGCCACGACGGTGCCGTCAGCGAAGGCCTTGGTCAGACGTTCGACAATGCTCGCCCAGAACGGGTCTCCACATCGTTCGTGGATGCCGGAATCGCCGAGGAGGAACAAGGCGCGACTTTCCGGGGCGATAAAGATCAGGACGCCGTTGCGATCGCGAGTTTGGTGCATTCCCAGCCGTTCGAATGTGCGGCGTGCCTGGGCTTGGAGGTCGGTCGCGTTGCTTGCGGAGATGCAGAGGCGGATCTCGCCGGTCGTCGAGGCTTCCGCGTCGCGAATGGCGGCCAGTACTCGGGATTCGTCTTTGTCGGAGAGGAAGGGGGTGCGTTTCATGGGTAG
>JBBQIU010000308.1:0-4929 GCA_038325245.1 Verrucomicrobiota bacterium | reverse complement strand
CCTTCAGGACTGGGACCAATCGTCCCGTTGGGGCCGACTCGGTCGCGCGCTGCTCGAACATCTCCACGCCAACGAACCCGACGAACTCATCGGCTGGATTCACTCCGCCACCAAGGATGCCATCGCCGCCCTTGCCCCCATCGTGTTCCAAGCCGCCGCGCGCGGCGACCGCATCGCCCGCATCACGATCCACACCGCCGCCCTCGAACTCGCGACCTCCGCCCTCGCCTGTGCCCGCCGTCTCTCCCGCCCGCGCCAGACCGTTCAATTCGTCCTCGCCGGGGGCGTCCTGCTCCACCAACCCGCGTTCGTCCGACTCCTTCGCCGCGAAATCCTCCGCCACCGGCCAGGTTCCCGGCTCGTCCTTTTGCGTGAATCCGGCGCGATCGGCGCCGCCCGCCTCGCACGCGACGCGTGGGAAACGTCTCAGCATTCGACTCCTCCCCCTCGCCCTCGCACGCCACCCAGCCAACGGCTCCCGAAAGACACCTCCCACGCAACAAAACCACCCGCCCCCTTCACCCCGCCCGTCGTCCCAGTCACCGCCCGGCTTTCTCCAACCGAGGAACGCCACCCCCGATCGATGCGCCTCGATCGTCTCTCGGCTGCCGCCGCCATCGACCTCATGCTCGGCGATGACGCGAGGATTCCCGCCGCCATCCGCCGCGAAAAGCCCCACCTGGAAAGGGCGCTCCGCCTGATCCACCGCGCCCTGGCATCGGGGGGCCGCCTGTTCTACGTCGGCGCCGGCACTAGCGGACGACTCGGAGTCCTCGACGCCAGCGAATGCCCCCCGACCTTTCGAACACCCCCGGAATGGGTCCAGGGCCTCATCGCCGGCGGCGCCGACGCCGTCTTCCGCGCCGTGGAAGGCGCCGAGGATGACGCTTCCGCTGGCGAACGCGCCATCGCCTTTCGGAGCGTGACGGATCGCGATGTCGTCGTCGGCATCGCTGCCAGCGGGCGCACCCCGTTCGTCTGGGGGGCCTTCGCAGAGGCCCACCGCCGGAGAGCCGCAACCGTCCTCATCTGCTTCAACCCGCATCTGGTCTTCGTCCCGGGGCAGCGCCCCACCGTTGTCATCGCCCCGCGAATCGGCCCCGAAATCCTGACCGGCTCCACGCGCCTAAAGTGCGGCACAGCGACCAAGCTGATACTGAATCTCCTCACCACCTTGACCATGGTCCGTCTCGGCAAGGTGATCTCCAACCTCATGGTCAACCTCAATCCCGCCAACGCGAAGCTGCGCGAGCGGGCCGTCCGTATCACCCGCGACCTCACCGGCGCCGACGACGACACCGCCCGGGCCCGACTGGAACAACACCACTGGGTCGTGAAGGACGCCGTTCAGTCACTCCGCCAAGCGAGCCGGCACGCTTAAACCGGGAGCACGCCAGAGGATTGGCCACGGAGACATGGGAACGATTTCCAAGGAATGGACACGTGTTCGGGCCATGACTCGTGCGATGGAGGGCGCCGCTCCGTCGGCGCCGAGGATTGGGTTGGGGCTGGAGTTCCACACGTTCCGACGGAGCGGAACCCTCCAGGGCGGCTTCGGTTCATGGGAAGCAACGTTTTCCAAAGTCGGGACACGCATTGGGGCCATGAACCGGGGGGAGAGCCCTCATCCGGTTCCGCATGCGCGGAACCACCCTCTCCAAACTGCGCTGCGCTCCGGCGGGAGAGGGATCTGGGAATGGTCGGTTCATGGGAAGGATGGGACGGGCCACTGTGCCTCTGTGCCCCTGTGTCCAATCCCTGATTCCTCTTCAGCCGCGGACGTAACCGTTGGCCTGGAACCACTCCACGGCGTCGATCAACGCCTGGCGCGGCGGGGTTTGGGGCAGCCCCAATTCACGGATGGCCTTGCCGGGATCGAAGAACATCTTGTACCGCGCCATTCGCACACCGCCGAGCGGGGCCTTCGGTGGATGCCCGGTCACCCGCGCGAGCGCCTCGTTCCCGACGGCTCCGAGCCACGCAAGCGCATACGGCACCCGGAACCTCGGCGCGGGAACACCCGTGATCTCTTCGAGAACCCCCAGGGCCTCCCCCATCGTCCAATTGCCCGTCGCGCTTCCCAGGATGTAACGCTCGCCGATCCGGCCGCGCTCCGCGGCCAGGATATGCCCTACCGCCACGTCCCGAACGTGGACGTAATTCAGGCCCGTATCCATGAAGGCCGGCAGGGCACGATTCAGAAAATCGACGATCACCTGGCCCGTCGGCGTCGGTTTTGCGTCCCTTGGCCCGACGGGCGCACTGGGGTTCACAATGACCACCGGCGCCCCTTTCGAGGCGCATTCACGCGCCACGACCTCCCCTCGCCATTTCGAGATCTTGTAGTGATTCGACATCTGCCTTTCGTCCACGGGCGTCTCCTCATGCGTCGGGACCACGCACCCCGGCGCATTCGGCTTGGGCAATCCAATGCAACCCACGGTGCTCGTGTACACAATCCGAGCACACCCCGCCGACCACGCTTCCTCGATCACGGACCGCGTCCCTTCCACATTCGCGCGGTACATGGGCGCGTAATCGGGCAACCAGAGATGGTAGCTGGCGGCCACATGGAAGCACCAATCGCACCCGGCCAATCCCCGCCGCAAGGCAGCGCGGTCCTCCAGATCTCCCCGCACGGTCTCATACCGGACTCCCTCAAATCCCCGCGGCGTGCCTTCCCCGCGCATCAAGGCACGCACGTCGTGCCCCCGTGCCACCAATTCGTGGACCAGGTTTGCCCCCACGAAGCCTGAGGCTCCCGTGACAAAACACCTCATGCGCTGTCCTCGACCCGCAGCCCGCACCTCATGCCTCAGGGCAGCAACTGCCCCACCAGGGCGCTGATGGCACGCCCATCCGCCCGGCCCGCGGCCTTGATCTGAACCGCCTTGATCACCCCGCTCATGTCCTTCTTCGAAACCGCCCCCACCGTGGTGATCGCCTCCTTCACCAGCGCCTCCAGTTCCTCCGCCGTCAGGGACTTCGGAAGAAACGCCTCCAGCACCGAGATCTCGGCCTTCTCCTTCGCCGCGAGTTCGGGACGCCCTCCCGCCTCGAATTGCTCCGCAGAATCCCTCCGTTTCTTCACCTCCTTCTGCACAACCGAGACGAAATCCATGTCGCCCAGGGCGTCCAGTTTCTTTTCCATCGCCGCATATCCCAGCGCCGACTTCAGCATCCGAAGGGCCCCCAGCCGGTCTGCGTCCTTCGCCAGCATCGCTGACTTCACTTCCTGCCCAAGGCGTTCATTCAATGACATGCGCGGACCCTGCCACGCCCGCGGGACCCGCGCCACACATCCGGACGATTCACCTGCAAAAACTTCCCTTCATCACTCATCGGTCCTGTGGTTTCATCGCCCCCCATGAACCGTCGCCACTTCCTCGCTGCCATGGCCGGCCTGTCCGCGGCCGGTTGTTCCCCGGGCGCCTCCCACCGGCTCGTGGTGGGCATGGAACTCAGCTACCCCCCATTCGAAATGACCGACGAACAGGGCAAACCCGCCGGAATCAGCGTCGACCTCGCCACCGAACTCGCCAAGGCGCTAGGCCGGGAACTCGTCATCGAAAATATGGCGTTCGATGGACTCATCCCGGCCCTTAAGACCGGAAAGATCGACCTGGTCATCTCGTCCCTTACCAAAACCCCCGAGCGCGCCGAATCGATCGCGTTCTCCAATACCTACCTCGAAACCGGCCTTTGCCTGCTCGTCGGCAAAAAGTCCCCCATCCAGTCCGCGTCCGATCTGGACCAGCCCGGACGAAAAATCGCCGTCAAGAAAGGCACCACCGGCCACACCTACGCCGCCGCCCAGTTGAAATCGGCTGAGGTCATCGTCCTCGACAAGGAGTCCTCCGCCGTCCTCGAGGTTGTCCAGGGCAAGGCCGACGCTTTCATCTACGATCAGCTTTCCGTCTATCAGCATTGGAAGCGCAACGAAGAGTCCACCCGCGCAATCCTCCAGCCCTTCCAGAAGGAGCGCTGGGCCATCGGCGCGCGTCTCGGCAACACCGACTTGTTGGAGTCCGTGGACAATTTCCTCAGCGACTTCCGCCAGGGCGGTGGCTTTGAACGCCTCGGTGAACACTGGTTGAAGGAGCAAAAGGACGGCTTCAAGAAGCTCGGCCTGGTCTTCGTCTTTTAACGCTCACCGTCGTGCGGCGTTTCTTCCTGGCCCCCTCCGGCCCGTCCGCGCCGCCGCCTCCGCCGGGCGTCGTCGCCGTCCATTTCATCCTCATCCTCGCGCTCCTCGCCCTCGTCTTCACCGCCACTTTCCAGCAACTGCAATACCACTGGAACTGGTCCGGGCCGTGGCGTTACCGCGCGCTCTTCTGGAAGGGCTGGCTCACGACCATCGCCATCGCCCTCGCCGCCCTCGCCCTGAGTTCCCTCATCGGCGTCAGCGCCGCCGTCGCCTCCAGAAGCCGCTTCCTCCCCGCCCGCGCCGCCAGCCGTATCTACGTCGAACTCATCCGCGGCACGCCCCTCCTCGTCCAGATCCTCGTGCTGTTTTACGTCTTCGCACCTGCCATCAAGCTCGACAATCGCTTCGTCGCCGGAACCGTCGCCCTCGCCGTCTTCGCCGGCGCCTACATCACCGAGATCATCCGCGCCGGCATCGACAGCGTCGGCGTCTCCCAATGGGAGAGCGCGCGTTCGCTCGGCCTGACCTCCTCCCAGACCTACCGCCTCATCGTCTTCCCCCAGGCCTTCCGTCAGATCCTCCCTCCCCTCACGGGTCAGTTCGTCTCCCTCGTCAAGGACTCCTCCCTCCTCTCCGTCATCGGCATCGGCGAGTTCGCTCTTAATGCACAACAGGTCAACGCCCTCACCTACGGCACACTCGAAAGCTACCTCCCCCTTGCTGTCGGCTACCTGATACTTACCCTCCCCCTCTCCCTCTGGGCGCGCCGCCTCGAACGTTCC
>JBBQIU010000307.1:0-4940 GCA_038325245.1 Verrucomicrobiota bacterium | reverse complement strand
GTCGCGGCCGCTCCGACACTCCGCTGCAAGCCCTCGCGCTCATGAACGACGTGCAACACTTCGAGGCCGCCCGCGCCCTTGCCGAACGCATGCTCCTCGAAGGCGGCCCCACCCCTGAGGATCGCCTGGGCTTCGGCTATCGCATCGTGCTCGCCCGCGCCCCCGACTCCGAAGAACTCGCCCTCCTCCGCCAGGCCCTCGCCGCCCACCTCTCCCGCTACGCCGCCGACCCCGCAGCCGCCCGGGCCGTCGTGTCCTATGGCGAATCCCGATCGCCCCGCCATCTCCCAGAGGCCGAACTCGCCGCTTACACCCTGGCCGCCAACCTCCTCCTCAATCTGGACGAAACGCTCACCCGCAACTGACGCACGCCTCCTCCTTCATCCCCTGATTCCCCCCACCGCCATGGACCCCATTCGCACCCGTCAATTGCTCCAAACCCGTCGCCAATTCTTCGGCGACGCCGGTGTCCGTCTCGGCGGCGTCGCCCTCGGCTGGCTCATGGCCAATTCCGCAGGACGCTCCCGCCTGCTCGCTTCCGAACCGGCCGCCATCGCCCGCGTCCATTCCGGCCTTCCCTCCCTTCCCCACTTCGCACCGAAGGCGAAGTCGATCATCTATCTGCACATGAACGGGGCCCCTTCCCAGATCGATCTTTGGGACTACAAGCCCCGACTGAAGGAGTACTTCGACAAGGAACTGCCCGACTCCGTCCGCATGAACCAGCGCCTGTCCACGATGACCAGTGGACAAACCCGCTTCCCGGTCGCCCCTTCCAAGTTCGCCTTCCATCGCCACGGCCAGTGCGGCCGCTGGGTCAGCGAACTTCTCCCCCACACCGCCGGGGTCGTCGACGAACTCGCCGTCATCAAGTCCGTCCATACCAACGCCATCAATCACGACCCAGCCTGCACGTTCGTGATGACCGGCAACGAGATTCCCGGCCGCCCCAGCATCGGCTCCTGGCTCGCCTACGGACTCGGCAGCGACAACAACGACCTGCCCGCCTTCGTCGTCTTTACGCCATCCTTTCCCTCCTCCGGAAATGGGCAGGCCCTCTACCATCGCCTCTGGGGCTCCGGCTTCCTCCCCACCAGTTACAGCGGCGTCGCCCTCCGTGGCTCCGGCGATTCCGTCCTCTACCTCCAGAATCCCCCCGGCGTCTCCCGCGGTGACCGCCGACAGATGCTCGACACCCTCAACGAACTCAACGCCCGCAGCTTCGCCGCCTACGGCGATCCCGAGATCCAGAGCCGCATCGCCCAGTACGAAATGGCCTTCCGCATGCAGGCCAGCGTCCCTGACCTGACGGACATCTCCAAAGAGTCCGACGCCACCCGCCAGATGTACGGCCCCGACGTCAACCGCTCAGGCAGCTTCACCCATTCCGCCCTGCTCGCCCGCCGGCTCATCGAACGTGGCGTCCGCGTCGTCCAGATCCTTCACCGCGGATGGGATCAGCACGACAACCTGCCCACCGCCCTCAAGAACCAGTGCGCCGACACCGATCAAGCCACCGGCGCCCTCATCCGCGATCTCAAGCAGCGCGGTCTCCTTGAGTCCACTCTCGTCGTCTGGGGCGGCGAATTCGGCCGCACCGTCTACTCCCAGGGACGCCTCACCGCGGAGACCTACGGGCGCGACCATCACCCCCGCAATTTCTGCATGTGGCTCGCCGGCGGCGGTGTCAAACCCGGGATCTCCTACGGCGAAACCGACGACTTCAGCTACAACATCGTGGAAAACCCGGTCCACGTGAACGATCTCAACGCCACCATCCTCCGCTGCCTCGGCATCGACCACGAACGGTTCACGTACAAATTCCAAGGTCTCGACCTCAAACTCACCGGAGTTGAACACGCGAAAGCCGTCCAACCCCTGCTCGCGTAAATCAAGCCAAGCCGTCTTCTACCCATGAACCGACCATTCCCAGCTCCCTCTCCCGCCGGAGCGCAACGCAGGTGGGAGAGGGTGGTTCCGCGCACGCGGAACCTTGGAGTTTGGCCATTTCTGGCCGGCCGCCGCCAAGTGGGGCGGCATGAGACCGCCCAGGGCGATGCCCTGATCGATCTACACAACGTGCTCGGGGGCATTTCCCAATCCCGAAGGGATTGCGTCCCAAAGCCCAGGGTTGCGAGGAACGAGCTACCCTGGGGGGGATCGCCGAATCACCCACAACCCCAACGGGGTTGCGTCCAGGTGGCACAACCCCGTTGGGGTTGATGCATTGAACGTCGTTGACCCAGGGTAGGCCCGCTTCGCGGTCCAACCCTGGGCTTCGGGACGGAATCCCGTTGGGATTCCAGACCGGAAGAATGGCCCTCCAGGGCGCCCTTCAGGCGCCCTGATTCATAGCCGCAATACGTGTCTGGATTTTGGAAAACCTCCCTCTCCAAGATCTTAATCCTACTTCCCCCTTCGCGTTGCTACGGCAGCGGCTTCCACTTCTGGTGCTGGTACCGCTCATAGACCCATCGGTAGTCGCGATTCACCTTCATGTTGCCCCCGCTCCAGTTGAAGACGCTCCGCCCCTCCGCCGAGTCCTTCGCCGCCTTCTGCGTCGTCCCCTCCACCCACCGATGGTGCTCCGCGTGCCCGTCAGCGAATCCCAGCGAACTCACCTTGCCGTGGAAGATCGCGAACGGATCCACCCAGCTTGTCGGGTTCACATTGATCACCCACGTCCCCCGGTTGTAGTCCCGCGGGTCCGCCTCCTCGATGAACAGGATCGCCTGCGACGGACTCGGAACAGACACCAACTTCTCCCACGGCGTCTGCGCCCCCCCTTCCCAGTCCCGAAGCCCATTCATGCCGTTCGCCTTCGAGTAGCTATCAAAGGCCCAACCTCGGCCCACCTTCAGCCGTTTCGTCCGCAAATCACCCGGACAATGATACGTGCCCAAACTCGACACGTACTTCCACAGGGGCCCGTTGGTAAGCCCAGCTTCCACCCGCCGCATCGCCTCCGTCGTCGTATTGTTCGCCGCAATGTCCGGCCTCGGCCCCGGCCAGTAGCCCCCCCCGAACATGTTCCCCATCACGGCGCCCTGACTGTTCCGCGGCTCCGTCGGCAGCATGACATCCTCGTGGTCGTCCGAGTAGAGGATGAAACCCAGCGCCATCTGCTTTTGGTTGCTCAGGCACGCCGCCCCCGTCGCCTTCAGCTTTGCGTTGGACAGGGCGGGCAACAGCATGCTCGCCAGGATCGCGATGATCGCGATCACGACCAGCAGCTCAATCAGGGTGAATCCGTGCCGCGGCACGGCCTTCCGAAAGGGAACGATGGTGTGCATGGAATGCTGGGATGAACGACGCCAGCCAACGCCACTCCCGCCGCCTGCTCAAGTCCATTCCCCCGGTGCGTCAAAGGGTTTGGCCCCATCGTTCCCGGCTTGGCCCACCTCCGTACCACAGCGACAATCCCCACAACGCACGCCGGACTACTCACCCCGACCCCGATGCCCGACCACCGCATCTCCTACGACGCCCTCCACGCCTTCACTCGCTCGGTCTTCGAGAAGACAGGCGTATCCTCTGCCAACGCCGCCATCGGCGCCGATGTCCTCGTCACCACCGACGCTTGGGGCGTCTTCACCCACGGCACCAAAAACGTCGCCGGCTACGCACGCCGCCTTCTCGCCTCCGGACTCCGCCCCCGGGGTCGCCCCCACATCACCTCCCAGGGCGGCGCCTGGGCCACCATCGACGGCGACTCGTCCCTCGCCATGGTCACGTCGGTGTTCGCGATGCAGACCGCCATCGCCAAGGCCCGCCAGCAAGGCCTCGCTTACGTCGGTGTTCGAAACAGTTGCCACTTCGGCGCCGCCGGCTACTACGCATGGCTGGCCGCGAAGGAAGGCCTCATCGGCATCGCCATGGCCAACGACATCCCCTGCGTCGCCGCCCCAGGTTCCCGCGGGCCCATCCTCGGCAGCAACCCCCTCGCCTACGCCCTGCCCGTCGATGGCCTGCGCCCCGTCCTCCTCGATATCTCCACCGCGACGGTCGCCGGCGGTAAGGTCTACGCCGCCCGAGCCCGAGGCGAACCGGTCCCTCCCGGCTGGATCCTCGACGGCAACGGACGCCCCACCACCGATCCCTCCGGCTTCCCACACGTCGGAGCTCTCCAGCCGATGGCCGGCCACAAAGGCTACGGACTCGCCCTCCTCATCGAATCGCTGAGCGGCCTCCTCAGCGGCGCCGCCATGACCTGGGGCATCCGCAGTTGGGCCCACGACGACCCCTCGCTCCCGTCCCTTCACGGCGCCGCGTTCCTTGCCATCGATCCGGCCACGATCTTCCCCGAGGGCCGGTTCGCTGCCCGCGTCCGCGAGTTGGTCGACGAGATCCATCAATCGCCCTGCGCCGACGGTGTCGAACGGCTCGTCGTCCCCGGCGAACCCGAATGGGAACGCTACGACCGAGCCCAACGCGACGGCATCCTTCTTCCCGCCGACGTGACGGCCAGCCTCCAGGCCGCTGCAGATCTGATCGGAATCCCTCCTGCCATTGAGGCCGAAGGCCTCATCCAAACCCAGCCGAGGGCAACGCCCTCGGAACCGTGACCACCACTGTGCGTTCGCCCTGAAAGGGCAACCCAAGGATGTCGGCCCATGGGTTGCCCTTTCGGGGCGTGGACGGAAACCGACGGGGATTTCCGAGGGACGGTGCCCTCGGCTGGGTTTGGTGGCGCCCTTCAGGCGCCCCGGTTCATGGTCCCAAGGCGCATCAAAAATTTGGAGGTTCGGCCTCCGACCCCATTCGTTCAGAGAACCGGCGCCCTCCGCCACGTCACACCGTCGCTTCACTCCACGCCCCCCCAGCAAGGCTCCATCCCTCCCCCGAACAGCCCACCCCCGTCCGTGCCGCGCCCCTTCGCCCGGCGATGGTGCTTTCGTGCGCGTCAGACCCCGGAAAACACGCGCGCCAGCCACCCATGC
>JBBQIU010000306.1:0-4952 GCA_038325245.1 Verrucomicrobiota bacterium | reverse complement strand
GACGCCGGAGCCATTGAGGAAGATCTGATTGGTGAGGGACCGTTCATCGGCGAGGCGATTGGTGAAAGTGATGCCGGTGGAGGAAGGAGGGAGGGTGGTGAAGCCGGGCGGGGCGGGAGTGGGTGGGAGGAGGGCGGCGCGGCGATGGCTGGGGAGTTCGACCCAATCGAGGGCAGCGGTGGAGAGGGGGAGGGTGAAGAGAAGGGCGAGGGCGGCCACGAACCGTGCGATGGAGGGCGCCGCTCCGTCGGCGGCGAGGATTGGGTTGGGGCTAGAGTTCAACAGGTTCCGACGGAGCGGAACCCTCCAGGGCGGCTTTGGTTCATGGAGGGGCCCGGACGAGGTTGTAGCGCAGGTTGCCCAACCTGCTGTGTCGCAGGCAGCCCTGCCTGCGGGTCCGGTTGCGGTCGAGGTTGCACCTGCCGGTTGGGCAATCGGCGATACAGCAGACTGGGCAGTCTGCGCTACGGCGCGGAGATCAAGCGGGACTCCTTGGTCTCGGTTCATCGGAAGCCACGATGCGCGGCACGGGGGTGGGGCAGGCAAGGCGGAAGGGGAGTGAATCAAATTGTGATGAAATCGCTGAATTCTTTTGATCCTACCCGGGGCCTCATGTAGATCCTTGCCCCGCTTCCCTAATTATTCCCATGCGAACCATCCCTTATGGCGCTCCCGCCATGGCAATGCTTGCCTTGGCATTCCTACTCGCCGAATCGACTCCAGCTCGGGCCCAGGGCGAGGTCCCGCCCTTGCAGGTCGTCTTCGAGGATGACTTCTCGGCGACGACGATCGATCCCGCGAAATACCAACCGGATGCCCCCTTCTTCGAGGGAGGAATCGGGGATATTCATGGTGAGCTCGAAGGCGGGACGATGCGGTTCGTGGGGACGACGAGCCAGCAATGGTGGGCGGGCGGAACCCTTCGGGTGGTGCCGACGTACACGGCGACGGAGGCGACCCCGGTCGTGGTGTCGATCGACCGCGTGGCGGAAGCGGGCGTGGGCACCGCGTCGCGCAGTGCCTTGTGGATTCTGGACGAGACAAAGACTCAATACGTGCTCTTTGCGGATGTACGTGGGGAGGGAGGGTGGCGGTACAATCGGAAGATTGGTGAGGATGGGGATGCTCCGACGGGGAGCGGCATCGACATCGTGGCTTTCAATGGGGGCGATTTTGACAATGGCGGGCTGTACCGGATGAGCCTCATCGCTGACGGCAAGACGGTGAAATTGGCGCTGAATGGTGTGGTGGGGGCGGAAGTGAAGTTCCCGTTCTCGAAGGTTGGTTTTCAATTTGGCAGCTACGCGCGAGCGACAGGGGACACGGCGGACACGACCTGGGACAAGATCAAGGTGGAGACGGTGGTCATTGCGCCTCCTCCTCCGCTTTTCACGGATGATTTTTCATCAAACACGATCGATCCGGCCAAGTACGTGTCGGACGCCCCGTTCTTCGAGGGCGGTGCGGGTGACATTCATGCGGAAGCCGGCAACGGCGTCATGCGATTTGTCGGAACGACCAGCCAGCAGTGGTGGGCGGGTGGGACACTGCGAATCGTGCCGACCTTTGCGCCGTCGGAATCGGAGACGGTGACCCTTTCGATTGACCGCGTGGCGGAAGCGGGCGTGGGTACCGCGTCGCGCAGTGCCTTGTGGATCCTGGACGAGACGAAGACGCAGTACGTGCTTTTTGCGGATGTCCGGGGGGAGGGCGGCTGGCGGTATAATCGCAAGATTGGCGAGGATGGGGATGCCCCGACGGGAAGTGGCATCGATATCGTGGCTTTTAATGGGGGGGATTATGACAACGGCGGGCCGTATCGGATGAGCCTCATTGCCGACGGCAAGACGGTGAAGCTGGGTTTGAACGGCTTGATCGGGACCGAAGTGAAATTCCCATTCTCACCGGTCATCTTCCAGTTTGGAAGTTATGCACGGGCGAACAACGACACGGCGGACACGACCTGGGACAACCTGCTGATCGAGTCGACGGGATCGGCGACCTACGCGCCCACGGACGTGAGCGCGCGGGTGGGAACGTTGAGCCCGCCGATCACGGTCCGGATTCCTCAGGGCTTCAACTCGCAGCGGGTGGTCAATTTGCGCGTCGTGAGCGGCGATCCGAGCATTGCGGTGCCGGAAGGCGGCACGGGAGGAACGCTGGCGCTGACGTTCGCGGCGGGCGGTCCGAACACGCAGACCATCCGGGTTCGCGGTGTGGCGCTGGGCGGGACGCAGTTCAGCTTCGGGGGGGATATCGCGGGAGGCAACCGGTTGAGCGTTGCCGTGATCTCAGGCCCCATGCTCGCCCTGGAGGAGAACTTCGCGGGAGCGGCCGTCGATGCCACGAAATGGCAGGCATCGAATGTCGGCTTCGAGACCGGAAGCGGCGTCTACAACGTGACGCAGACGGGAGGCGCCCTGGAGATCGAGGGACAGACGGACACGGATTTCTGGCCCGGAGCTTCGCTCAAGACAGTGAAGAGCTATGTGGCCACGCGAGACCTCAACCTCGTGGTGGAAGTGGACCGTGTGGCGGTGGATCTTTCGGGTACCGCCGGTCGGACCGGGGTGTACCTCACGAATGCGGACCGATCGCGGTACCTCCATTTCAGCCAAAACTTCGGGGAACTCGGGAATGGGTGGCAGGTGAATCCCGGGAGCATTGGTGACGGCACGAACCTGGGCGCGTTGGACGCCCTGGACGCGGATCAAGGGCGGCACCGCATGCGGCTCGTCGCGAACGGACAGACCGTCGAGGTGTTCGTCGGCGGCGTATCCGGTGGAGTCTATCCGCTGGAATTGTCTTCCGGAATCTTTGTCGAGCTGGGGGCCTACGGACGGGCGGCAGGCGACTACGTCAAGGGCACGTTTGACAATGTCCGAATCGAGAACGTCCTGCCTTGCATGACCATCGAGCCGCGGGCGGTGAGCATGACCCTTCAGGAAACCGGCAAGACAGCGACGGTGACCATCCCGCAATTGCTGAACGATGAGGCGGCCGTGACGGTCACGGTGACGAGCCGGAATCCGGCGGTGGCGATTCCGGCCGGGGCGAACAACGGCGTTCTCACGCTGACCTTCGCCGCGGGGGCGCCCAACTCGCAGACCCTCGGCATCAGCCCGGTTGGCAAGGGTTCGGCGGTGTTCGATGTCGTTTCCACTCCGGCGAACTGCGTCTCGGGCTCCCTGGCCATTGACGTGGTGGCCGTGCCAAATGTTCTGCTGACGGATGATTTCCCGGGGACGACATTCGACGCGAACAAGTGGGTGCTCGATGCGACGGCCTTCGAGAGTGGTACGGCCACCCCCGAGTCGGCCCTGACCGTTTCGGGTGGCGTGGCCCGGTTTGATATCACGGCGGAGACGTCACTCTGGCCGGGTCTGGCGCTGCTTTCCAAGGAGACGTATTCCGCGGGAGCCACGACGCCGCTGACGTTTGGGATCGACCGGACGCTTGTCGAGTTCGTGCTCTTCACTGGGACCGGCGCCGAACAGCGCACGGGGGCTTGGATCAAGAATGCCGCCGGGGCCTTCATCTTCTTCTCGGACTATATCGCCCACGACGGCCGGAACTTCGGCTGGAGATACAACAAGTCGACGGGCGCCGCGGATGACGACGCGATGGGCGTCGGCGTCAACATCGCGGCGTTTGACGGTGCGACGTTCGACAATCGCGGTCGGCACGGGCTGAAGTTGGTCGCAAACGGCGCGACGGTGAAGTTGTACTTGGACGACGTCTTCGGGGTGGAGGTGCCCTTCCCGTTCGCGTCGGGCCTCTCCGTCGGATTCGGTGCGTACGTGGACGAGACGGGGAACGTGGTCAGGGGCCATTTCGACAACGCGCGGGTTCTGGGCGGCGAAGATCTATCCGTGCCGGACGCCCTGACCGCCCGGGTTCAGGGAGGAAACGTTGTGGTCACGTGGACCGGGACGGGGCGGTTGCAGCAGTCGTCCGCGATTGGTTCCGCTGCAGCCTGGGCCGATGTGACGCCGGCGCCGACGGGGAACACCCACACGACTCCCGCGACCGCGGGGCCGATGTTCTTCCGAACGATCAAGTAGGAATCCACATTCCCGGGACTTACAGACAGGGGTCGAGGGCCCCGCTTGCCGAAGGGGCGGGCGGGGCTCTTAATCTTTGCGTGAGCTTCGAGACGCGAACAAAACACGCCGGGCGCCAGAGGGAAAGTTCAGGGAGTGGCCCCACAGTGTCGAACCCGACCTTTGGGACGATGAACCCGGTGACGCCGTTCCGCCGGGCGGGACGCCCCACTCTACGGCGGGCGTCCCGCCTGCCGCTGCAAACCGGACTCGTCGTGGCGTTTGTGCTCTTGGGGTGGGTGATCCCGATTCATGGCGAAAGTCCGGAGCATCGCTATGCGCAGAAGCAGTTGGAGGCGCGTCGGAAGTACCAGGAAGCGCAGGTGCAGCGTTACCAGACGTTCCGCGGCTTTCGCTTCACGGATCGCGTCGAGGCGAGCGGGATCCGTTTTGAGCATCGGGCGGTGGATGACGCGGGACGGGACTACAAGCCCGCCCACTACGATCACGGGAACGGTGTGGCGGCGGCGGATGTCGATCGAGATGGCCGGGTGGATTTGTACTTCCTCACGCAACTGGGATCGAACCAGCTCTGGAGGAACCTCGGAGGCGGGCGGTTCGAGGACATGACGGCAAGGGCGGGAGTGGGGATGGAGGATCAGATTTCCGTGGCGGCGGCGTTTGGCGATGTGGACAACGATGGCGATCCGGATCTATTCGTGACCACGGTCCGGCACGGCAACCGCCTCTTCCTGAACCAGGGGGGTGGCCGGTTCCGCGATGCGACGCGCGAGGCGGGGTTGGGGTATTCGGGGCATTCCTCGGGGGCGGTTTTTCTCGATTTCGACCGGGACGGCCGACTCGACCTATTCGTGGCGAATGTCGGGGTCTACACGACGGAGGAGAAAG
>JBBQIU010000305.1:0-4958 GCA_038325245.1 Verrucomicrobiota bacterium | reverse complement strand
CGACGTAGCGGTCGGCGAAGGCGCGGGTGAGTCCGTCCAGCTCCGCCAAGGTAACTCGCTCGCCAGTCTCCGCACCACCAAACCGGCGCGAACGCTCCTCTGTTGCGCTCCTCGTGGCGCATCCCCCCAACATGAGCACGGTGATACACATCCCCAACAACGTGATTGTGGCACGTGACGGTTGAATATTCATCGAGCAGTCCATTTTGTTTTCGCTGACAGAAACCTGTAGCCTATCTCCGGGATTTCGCAGCCTAACACGGCTAACCCTTGAAGTTTTACTCTGCCCATGCACCCAACGGTCCTTCGGGGATTATAGTGGGTAAAGATCAAGCTTTCCGCAGAAGAAGAGGATGCGGATTCGGTAGTTGGCGAAATTCCGAAGCCTCGGGGCGCGGATTTGAGACTTTGAATCTTGGAGTTCAACCCTTCGGTCACCGCATTGGTGATGCGATGTTCCAGGTATGTCAGCAGGTTGTCCAGATGGCGCTTGAGCAGCTGTGCGACTTTGATTAGCGGCTTGAGGCGGCTGCGGGTCACCCAGCCAAACCAATCCTTGAAGTGCGGTAGCCGGGCGGTCTTGCGGACACGTTTCGCTTCCATGCACAAATTTGTCCCTAATCTGTCCCTAAAAGAGCAATCGTGAATTTCTGAAACGCGCTTAAACCGTTGGAATTCTTGAAGTTAGAAATGGTGCGCGGGGCGGGGGTTGAACCCACAACCTTCGGCTTCGGAGGCCGACGCTCTAGCCAATTGAGCTACCCGCGCAGGGAAGGCAAGCGGCTGACAAGGTAGGGCGGGCGCGGAGCGTGCCGCAAGCAGTTTGGCGGGTCCGGACTGCATTGGTGGGGAGATTCACAGATCACCACCCACTTTGGAATGCACCGGCGCAGACCGCCACCCGGCCCGGTCTTTGACTTGGTTCCGACGTACCACTAGGGTCCCAGGGATGGAGCACCTCCACGCGCCGTGGCGCATCGAGTACATCCTGGCGCCGAAGGCGCCTCCCGGGGATGTGTCGGTCTTCCGGAAGATTGCCGAGTCGAGTGAGGATGAGGCCAACCTGGTGATCGCGCGGGGGCGGCAGTGTTTTGTGCTGCTGAACCGGCATCCGTACAATGGCGGGCATCTGATGGTCCTGCCCTACAGGCAGGTGCCGGGGATGGACGAATTGACCGACGACGAAATGCTGGAGTTGATGCAACTGGCGCGCCGTTGCATGGTGGCGTTGAAAAGGACGATGAAACCGGACGGATTCAATCTGGGGGTCAATCTCGGCAGGGTTGCCGGGGCGGGGATCGTGGAGCATCTGCATCTGCATGTCGTTCCCCGGTGGAACGGGGATACGAACTTCATGCCCGTGCTCGCCGGGACCACGGTACTGCCCGAGGCGCTGGAGGACGTAGCCGCAAGGCTTCGAGCCGTTCTTTCCGAGGAGGGGACCCCGTGATGGCCGGGCCCGAGATTCCGACGGACGCGGCGTTCGGTCCCATCGAAACCGCGGTGAGCCCGATGCTGGAGGAGATCCTGCATTTCGAGAGCGCGCGGCACGCGCAATTGCTCTTCAACAATGACCCGAAGAATCTCCAGGCCGTGGAGCGCGCGCTGGGAGTGAAGGCGACGTCGCGGGAGGGTTGGATCAAGTTCGAGGGACCGGGCGAACCCGTCGGGCGGGCACGGCGGATGTTCGAATTGCTGGATGCGTCCGTGAAGTCCGGCCAGACGGTGCGAGGGAAGGAGTTCGCGTACGCCCTGAATGTGGTGCAGCACGAGGGGGTGGAGGCGTTGCAGGCGCTGTTCGACACGCGGATCACGACCTCGACGCGCAAGCCGCAGGTGACTCCGAAGACATCGGGCCAGAAGCGTTATGTGGAGGCGATCAAGCAGCATGATTTGACGCTGGGCGTCGGTCCGGCGGGAACGGGCAAGACGTACCTGGCAATGGCGATGGCGGTGGCGGCACTGCGGGAGGAGAAGGTCGCGCGGATCATCCTGACGCGACCCGCAGTGGAGGCCGGCGAGGCGCTGGGGTTCCTGCCCGGCGACTTGTACGAGAAGATTGCACCGTACCTTCGGCCGTTGCACGACGCCCTGCATGACATGATGCCGGCAGACGACATCCAGAAGGCCACGGAACGCGGGGTGATCGAGATTGCGCCGCTCGCGTACATGCGGGGCCGCACACTGAACAACGCGTTCGTGATCCTGGATGAAGCGCAGAACGCGACGTCGGAGCAAATGTTCATGTTCCTAACCCGGCTCGGCTTCAATTCCCGGGCGGTGGTGACCGGGGATCCGACCCAGACCGATCTCCCGAAGAACCGACCTTCGGGCCTGGCCGAGGCGGTGCGCGCCCTGCGTGGCATCGAGGGGATCGAGATCTGCGAGTTTTCGCGCAAGGACGTCGTTCGGCATCCCCTGGTCCAGCGCATCATTTCCGCGTACGAGGATCATCGGGGCCGCCGGAAGGCGGCGGAGGCGGGTTAGAGTGAGCGTGGAGGTGGAAATTCGGAATCGCCAGCGGGCGCGGCGCGTGGACGTCGGTCGTTTGCGCGGGTTCGCGGAGGCGTTGCTGACGCGGGAATTCGGACTTCGCGCAGGCGCTCTCGGGATTCACCTGATTGGGGCCCGGGCGATGGCGGCCATGAACTGGCGCTGGCTGGGCCATGAGGGATCGACAGACATCCTGACCTTTGATCACCGGGCCCGCGGGGATGAGGCGATGCATGGGGAATTGTTCATCAGTCTCGACGACGCCGTGGCGCAGGCGGAGGTGTTTCGAACGTCGCCGGGAGCAGAGTTGATCCGGTACGTGATCCATGGGGTGCTCCATTTATTGGGCCACGATGATCAGGAGCCCGGAGCCCGAAGGGCGATGAAGAGGGTTGAGAACCGGTTGGTGCGACGAATGACGTCCGGCGGAGGCGTCTCAGGCCTGATTGGGGCGTCGGGAGCGCGGCCGGCGGGACGGGTGAGGCGCGGCACTCGGGTTCCGGGGGCGGAGGCGTCTGGAGTAGCCCCGCAGGTGCGAAGGCGATCGTGACCGACGAACGCACCACGGGAGTGATCTTGCGGACCCGTCTGCTGACGGAGACGTCGTTGATCGTGCAGTGGCTGACGGTGGATGCCGGACGCATTTCGACCGTGGCGAAGGGAGCGCGCCGGGCGAAGTCCCTGTTCCGTGGAAAACTGGATCTTTTCCATGTGGCGGAGTTGACGTTCCGTCGCAGCCGCCGGTCGGACTTGCATACCTTATCCGAGGTGGGGATTCGGGAGACCTATCCGGCGTTGCGCACCGACTGGCGACGGTTGAACCAGGCGGCGTACGGTGTGGCATTGATCGAGCAGACGACCGAGACGGACACGCCGGTGGCAGAGATCTACCGCCAGTTTCTGGGGTACCTGGGACACATTAATGGAAGGACGCCGACGGCGTGGAGTGTGCTGGCGTTGGAATTGAAGCACCTGACGGAAATAGGAATGGCCCCGGATCTGGATCGGGAAAGTCTTCCCTCGGATTCACGTCAACTGGCTCAAGAACTGGTGGAACGCGACTGGGCGTCCATGACGGGATGGGAAGCGCCTGGGGCGGGGATGCCATCGCTGGCGGGATTCCTCCATTCGTTCCTGATTTTCCATCTCGGGCGTTTGCCGCGCGGGCGCGTGGAGGCGTTGGGAACGGTTTGAGGCGGACCGGGACGACTTTGGGATCAGAGGCCTCACGCGAAGGCGCGAAGAGAATTGGGCAAATTCGTTGAATTCTCGAACCCGGGATGACCCCACGCCTGGGTGCCCCCTTGACGTCAGACGAAATCGCGCCCGGGCTGATGGGAACGGCAAAGCAGCGGTCGGGATTGCGACGGGGCAAGGGTGGTCACGGCGGGCGATCACGGAGGGGATTGAGCCGGAGCGGGGGCGGGAGCGGCCTCCTGGGTTTCGGCGCAGCGGAGGAGGGTGCCTTGTGCGATGAGCCGGCCCTCGAATTCGAGCCGGGAGCATTGGGTCTCGACGAGGCTCCGAAGCGCGGTGGGGGTGTTCTTGAAGCCGAGAAGGCGGGCGACGGCGGTAGGGAGTTCGCGGCGGCTAATGCCGTGGGCGGCGTCGGCGAGGCGGAGAATGGCGGAGCGGAGCTCAGACGGTGGGAGGAGGTCGGGCTTGCGGAGATTGGGGGAAGCGAGCCTATCACGGGAGCGAACGCGCGCGGGGCGATCCGGGAGATCCAGGCAACCCTCCTCGCGGATGCAGCGTCGCGCGACGAGGAGGGTGCGAATGCCGCGGGCCACGGCGTCCTGGAGACGGGCGCCGGCGCGCGGGAGTTTCAAGAGATCGCGGATTCGGACGACGAGTTCGTCCTCATGGATGGGGCCCTCCGCATCAATGACCTTGAAGAGGAATTCGGTCATCTGCCCGGCGGGAATGTTCTGGGTTTCGGACCTTGGGGGTGGGGTGATCGAGGCGAGGACGTAGGGATCGGCGGCGAGTGCGGGGTTGGTGGACGGGGCTTCCTCGGGTTCGTCGCGGACGATTTCGCTGGCGGCCGGATCGGAGGCGGCGGGAGCGGGAGGGGTGGAAGGCGGGGGCGGAGTGCTGGCGGCGGTACGGGCCTGTTCGATGGCGGCGACGGCGATGCGAAGCTGTTCGTCGGATCGTTGGAACCAGTCGGTGATCCAGAGGCGATGGAGCGACCAGCCGTGGTCCTGCAGGATGGCATGGCGAAGGCGATCCCGATCCCGTGCGCTCCGCGAGTCACGGTAGCTGGCGCCGTCGCACTCGAAGCCGAGGAGGTAGTGTCCGGGCTGTCGGGGATCGGCCACGGCGAGGTCGATGAAGAAGCCGGCGATGCCGACCTGGGGATGGACTTCGAATCCCTGGGCCGTGAGGGCGGCTTGGACGGTTGCCTCGAAGGGGGAGGGAAGATCCGGGGTGTTGACGGCAGCGGAATCGAGCCGGCCTGTTTC
>JBBQIU010000304.1:0-4981 GCA_038325245.1 Verrucomicrobiota bacterium | reverse complement strand
GCCCGCGAACGCGTTCGCGCACCTCGACGCCACGACGGTGCTCGACCGCGCGATCTCCGAGCTGGGCATCTATCCGGCCTTCGATCCGCTGTCGTCGACGTCGCGTATGCTCGATACGCTGGTGGTCGGCGTAGAGCACTTCGCGTTGGATCGCAGCGTCCAGAAGACGCTGCATCGCTACAAGGACCTTCAGGACATCATCGCGATCCTCGGCATGGACGAACTTTCCCCCGACGATAAGCTAACCGTGTTCCGCGCCCGCAAGATCCAGCGCTTCCTCAGCCAGCCCTTCCAGGTCGCCGAAGTCTTCACCGGCCGCTCCGGCAAACAGGTCCCCGTCGCCGACACCGTCCGCGGCTTCAAGGAGATCCTCGAGGGAAAGCACGACGACGTACCGGAAGCCAACTTCTACATGAAGGGTGGTATCGACGAGATCAAGGAAGCCTCCTAACTTACGGCCTCCTTCCAACCCCGTTCACCGCCACCCCAAGACCTGATGGCCAACCAGCTCAAACTGGAAATCGTTACCCCGGAGGCCAAGATCTACTCTGAGGACGTCGACATGGTGACGCTCCCGGGCATCGAGGGCGAAATGGGCATCTACCCGATGCACGTCGCCTTGATGACCCAGGTCGTCGCCGGCGAAGTCATCGCCCTCAAGGCTGGTCAGGATTACCACCTCGCCATCGGTGAGGGATTCGCCCAGATCACGGGCAACCGGGTCGCCATCATGACCGACATGGCGATCAAGGCGGAGGACATCGACGAGAACAAGGCGGAGGAAGCCCGCAAGCGCGCCGAGGCACGGCTCACGGAGAAGCTCGGCGTCGAGGAATTGGCTTCCGTCAACGCCGCCCTCATCAACTCCCTCGCCCAGCTCAGGGTCAAGCGCCGCGGTCGCGGCTAGCCCGTATTCGGACGAGGGCCGTTCAGGCCTTCGCCCCTGGCGGTTCTCGCGAGGGACTAGGCCGCCGTCTTGACCAACCGAAGCCCGTGCGGTTCGAACAGGGAGAAATCTTCGACGTTCCTCGTAGCAAGGAGGGCCCCGAGGGATGTGGCAGTGCCCGCAATCATGGCATCCACACTCAACCCACGCCGGCGACTCGCCGCGTTGAACAGGCGGGCCGCTTCGGTCGCCTGCGCTTCACCAAAGCTCACGATCTCCCGCAGAAATGCCCGCATCGTAGCGACTTGCAGGCCGGTGACCGGTCCACATAGGAACTCAAGCCAAGCCGGCATCGGTGCGACGATCGGTTCCCCCGCTTGATGCCAGGAAATCAGTTCGCCCGCCTCGGCGGTTCCTGCGACCAACCCCTGGATCAGGTAGTTCGTGTCCAGGCAGATCATTTCGTCCTCCATTTCCGGCGCTCCTTCGTGACTTCGCCGAGGTAGGCGCGCGCGCACCCAGCATCGAGTCCATCGCCACCGGCATGAAGTTCGCGAAGCATCCGCACCGGATCGGGCGCGACGGTTACCGATTGAGCGTCGGCCTGAGCGACCGCTCGACGAACAACCTCCGCCTGGGAGACCCGCCAAAGGCCCGCGAGACGCTTGAGACGAGCCGCCGTGGCTCCATCCAAGGCGAAAGTGGTCCGGTGGTTCATGATCGACATACCACAATTCATACCATCACTTGCGATCGCTCATCAACACCTCGGAACTGAAACGGACACCTCGCCACCTCGGACGATCGCGCACCGTCACCCCGCCGTCACCCCGTCGTGTACGCCTCCATCCCGACGCACGAGCACACGAGATTGCGGTCGCCGTAAACGTTGTCGACGCGCCCCACCGCCGGCCAGAACTTCCAGTCCCGTAACGCCGCCACGGGAAACGCTGCCTGCTCCCGACTGTAGGGACGATCCCAGACATCCGCCGCCACCATGTCCGCCGTGTGCGGAGCGTTCTTCAGGACGTTGTTCTTCGCGTCGGCTTCTCCGCGTTCGACGGCCACGATTTCCCCGTGAATCGCGATCATGGCGTCACAGAAGCGATCCAGCTCCGCCTTCGGTTCCGACTCCGTGGGCTCCACCATGAGGGTTCCCGCCACTGGGAAACTCAGGGTCGGCGCGTGGAAGCCGTAATCCATCAACCGCTTCGCCACATCCTCCGCCGTGACCCGCTTGAACTGCCTCAGGTCGAGAATGCATTCATGCGCGACAACCCCGCTCTTGCCCCGATACAAGGTTGGGAAGTGGGCCTCCAACCGTTTCGCCACGTAATTCGCAGTAAGGATCGCCACCTTCGTCGCTTCCGTCAGTCCGTCGGCGCCCATCATCGCGATGTACATCCAGGGGATCGGCATGAGACTCGCACTTCCCCAGGGTGCCGCGCTCACCGCGCCGATCGGCGATTCACCTCCCAGATTCACCACCGGATGGCCGGGCAGGAAATCCACCAGATGCTCCGCCACACAGATCGGACCCACACCCGGTCCGCCTCCCCCGTGGGGGATGCAGAACGTCTTGTGCAGGTTCAGGTGGCAGACATCCGCCCCGATCGCCGCCGGACTCGTCAGTCCGACCTGCGCATTCATGTTGGCGCCGTCCATGTACACCTGCCCGCCCGCCTCGTGTATCACCGCAGCGATCTCACGGATCGACGCCTCGAAGACCCCATGCGTGCTCGGATAGGTCACCATCAGGCACGCCAGGTGCGTCGCGTGCTCCGCCACCTTAGCCCTCAAGTCGCCCACATCGATGTTACCGTCCGTGTCACACGCCACGGCCACCACCTTCATCGCGGCCATCACGGCGCTGGCGGGATTGGTCCCGTGGGCGCTGGTGGGGATGAGACAGATGGTCCGCCCCCCCTGACCCCGGCTTAGATGCCAGGCGCGGATCACAAGAAGTCCGGCATACTCGCCCTGCGAACCGGCGTTCGGCTGAAGCGAGACGCCTGCGAAGCCGGTCAACTCGGCGAGCCATGCCTCCAATTCCTGGAACACCTGGTGATATCCCGCCGCCTGATCGAGCGGCACGAAGGGATGCATTCCCGAGAACTCGGGCCAGCTCAGGGGGAACATCTCTGCTGCGGCGTTCAACTTCATCGTGCAGGACCCCAGCGGAATCATGCTGTGGCAGAGCGAAAGATCCCGGGATTCCAGGCGCCGCAGGTAGCGCTGCAACTCAGTCTCGCTCCGATAACGATGAAACACCGGATGCGTCAGATAAACGGACGTCCGCCGCGGAAGCACCACCGCCTTCGGCTCGATCCCTGATACCGAAGAACCCCCTGGCTGGTCCCCGTTGAGGATTCGCAACAGAAGGTCCACGTCCGCCTCCGTCGTCCGTTCATCAAGGGAAATCCCCACCCGCGTCCCGTCGACCCGGCGGAGGTTGACCCCGTGGGCCCGTGCAAGGCGGTGGACCAACGCCGCATCCGCGACTTCCACCGTGATCGTGTCAAAGAAGGCTTCCGTCGCCACCTTGAGCCCGAACCGCTCCAACCCCGCCGCCAGGCGCGCGGTCAGGTCGTGAATACGGCTCGCGATCGCCGTAAGCCCCTCCGGTCCGTGGTAGCAGGCGTAGGCCATCGCCATGTTCGCCAACAGCGCCTGAGCCGTGCAGATGTTGGAAGTCGCCTTCTCACGACGGATGTGTTGCTCCCGCGTCCCCAGCGACAACCGCAACGCCGGGCGGCCCCGCGCATCCTTCGAAACCCCCACCAACCGCCCCGGCAAACCGCGCTTCATCGCATCCCGCGTCGCCATGAAGGCGGCGTGCGGTCCACCGAATCCCATCGGAACCCCGAAGCGCTGCGAGCTGCCCACCGCAATGTCCGCTCCCATCTCCCCAGGCGGCCGCAGGAGGGTCAATGCGAGAAGGTCCGTCGCGACCACCACCAGCACCCCGGCGGTATGCGCGGCCTCCACGATTCCCGTGAGGTCACTCACGGACCCGTTCGTCGCCGGATACTGCGCCAGCGCGCCGAACATCTCCGAACCGAACCGGCACTCCGACATCGGCCCCACCACCACCCGCAACCCGAGCACCTCCGCCCGCGTCCGGACCAGGTCGATGTTTTGCGGATGACAGTCCTCGGCCACGAAGAATGTGTCGCGCAATTCCCCGCCCGCTTCCCCTGCCTTGATCCGGTGACACATCATCATGGCCTCGGCGCAGGCCGTCGCCTCGTCCAGCAACGAGGCGTTCGCGATCTCCAGGCCCGTCAGGTCGCACACCAGCGTCTGGAAGTTCAGCAATCCCTCCAGTCGCCCTTGAGATATCTCCGATTGGTAGGGCGTGTACTGCGTGTACCAGCCTGGGTTCTCCAGAATGTTCCGCTGGATCACCGGCGGCACGATCGTGTCGTAGTAGCCCATCCCGATGAACGATCGAAGGACCTGGTTCCGGGCCGCCATTTCCTTCAGTCGCGCCAGAGCACCCGACTCCGAAAGCGCAGCGGGAAGGTTCATCGGCTTGCCCAGACGAATCGACGGGGGAACCGCCGCATCCACCAACGCGTTCAACGTCTCAAATCCACACGTCTTCGCCATCGCCTCAATCTCCACAGGGCGGGGACCCACATGGCGTCGAACAAACGAATCGGCGGGAGGCGGGGAAAGTAGAGAAGACGATTTTTTCACGTGGATGACTTGGGATGGTTGCCCCAACCGGCGCCAAACGAGGGCGCCCGAAGCCCGCGGAAACTACTGTCCCGGGGGGCCGAGGCAAGAGTGCGCCGCCGAATCCAGAACCCCTTCTCCCGTGGATTAGCCCGACGCCAATTGCACCAGGCGCTCCTGAATCTGCCCGGACCAGCGGTTGGCATAACTCAGGACCCTGTATATCTCCTCCAGTCGACCCAACGGCAGGGCCGCCATCCGCTCCGGTGTCCCGATGGGCGGCGCGGATTCCCACACCGCATTCATCTCTTTCAGCTCGGCGCCCAACTCCGTTTCCCTTGCCACAACCTTCCCCTGCAATGCCTTGAGTTTCTCCACCCATTCGATCCCATCCCGAAAAAGACGGACTTTCAG
>JBBQIU010000303.1:0-4989 GCA_038325245.1 Verrucomicrobiota bacterium | reverse complement strand
CCGCGGAAGAACCCGGTCACGTACCCGGAACCGACCTTCTCCCAGCCGGTGAAGGAGACGTTCGCCGCCTTTAATGCCGCGTCCGTCGCCTCGAGAAGGGCGCAAAGCCCCTTCGTCTCAATCATGCCTATTGCCTGGTTCGCCATGGGAATCCTTCGCTTTAATCCTGAATGCTTCGTGAGTTTGGGTTCGGGTTCGCGCGGCGCATCACTTCTTCGCCGGCGCGGCCGCGGAGACGTCGCCAAGGAACCCCTTGACCAGATCGTCATGGGGACGTGCGATCACATGGGACCCGACAAGTTCGCCGACCTTGGAAGCAGCCCGCGACCCCGCGTCCACCGCCGCCTTGACGCTCGCGACGTCACCCCGCACCACCACGGTGATCATGCCACCGCCAATGGGGATGGACTTCGCAACGCTGACATTCGCGGCTTTCACCATCGCGTCGGTCGCCTCGACGCTCCCGGTGAAGCCCTTTGTTTCAATCATTCCGATCGCTTCGCTCATAACACGTTTCTCACTTCACTTGGTCAGTTCACAGGGTGTGTCCGGCTGCAGATTGCAGGCATTGCCCTCGTCGGTGTCGATATGGACCTCCAACTTGAATGCCGCATCCACCCGCACCAGCATCTGCTCGAAATTCACCGCGCAGGGGCCACCCACGCGCAGCGCCATCGAGTCTCCCGCCTTTACGCCATAAAAAGTCGCGTCATTCGGATGCATGTGGACATGCCGCAACGCGCGGATCACCCCGTCCGACATCTCAAAAAAACCCGCCGGCCCCATTAGCATGCAGCCCGGTGTCCCCTGGATGTTCCCCGAACTCCTCAGCGGCACTTCAAAACCCAGCGCAATCGCGTCCGTGTACGCCAGCTCCACTTGGTTCAGGGTCCGGCAAGGTCCCAGAATCCGAAGATTCGAAATCACCCGGCTCCGCGGGCCAATCAGCGTCAACGTCTCCTTCGCCGCAAACTGCCCGTCCTGATAAAGCCACTTGAAGGGCGTTAATTGGTGCCCCGGCCCAAACAACTGCTCCACTGCCGCCTGCGTCAGGTGGCAATGACGGGCACTCACATTCACCAGCAACGGCGTCGGCGCCGTGGCCATCCGCGGCAACGGCTTCCCCATACGCCGGTAAACCTCCTGGCGGACCCAATGTTCAACAACGGCGCGATTCATCGCGGGTTCGGCGGTAGCCATGGTGCTCGAAAACACACGGACTCTGCCCAAGCACTCGCGGAAGAGTCAATCGAGTTCTTGCAACATCTTCCAAAATATTCCAAAATCACGCCCGATGCAGGCTGAGGAACGTCAATTCCGGATCGAAGAGCACCTGCACAAATCCGAGTTCGTCTCCCTCGATGAACTCGCCGAACTCCTCGACGTCTCCCCATCCACCGTACGGCGCGACCTCACCGTCCTCGAATTGAAGGGAACCATCCGGCGCACCCATGGAGGAGCGCGCGTCGTCTCCCCCAAGTCCGATGAATTCGCCTTCGCCACCCGGGATACGCATCAACTGGACGAGAAGGAATCGATAGGCCGGGCCTGCGCGGAACTCATCAAGCCGAATCAGAGTCTGATCCTCGACGCGGGAACAACGGTTTTTCACGTCGCGCGCCATCTCGACGCCAAGTCCCCCCAGGTCATCACCAATTCCCTCCCCGTCGCCAACCTTCTCGCGTCCAATCCCCGGGTCGAGGTGCTCGTCTCGGGGGGAATGATCTATCCCCTGCTCGGCGTGCTCGTCGGCCCCCTGGCCGTCGAAGCCTTCTCCCGCCTCCACGCGGATGTCGCGATCATGAGCAGTGGCGGCATCACCCTCGACGGGATCACCAATTCCCACGGACTACTGATCGACATCCAGCGGGCGATGATCACCGCGGCGCAACGGGTCATTTTTTGCCTCGATCACACCAAGTTCGAGCGCCGCTCGGTTTCGTTCCTCTGCCCGCTCGACGAGATCGATATCATCGTCACGGACCGACTGGCCCCCCCGGCCCTTCTCGCCGGACTTCGGGAACGCGGCATCGAAGTCGTCCAAGCCGCGTAGTTGCCCAAGGGGGTGCATCTCCCAATCTTAATCTTAATCTTAATCCGCCACCCGCAGTCGGCAGGCCCTCCCCATGAACGGGACGATTAAGATTAAGATTTGGATTTGGATTGAGAGACCCCTGCGGATTCAGTTCCCCCACCCCCCAAGAAACCACTGGCGAAACCCCGGTGCAGAAGTCACTTTCCGACTCAACTATGAGCGAAGTGACCCTCATCCAGGAGACGCTCCGCCGTGCCGCCTCCCGACGGCGTCTCGAAGCCGCCCTCCGCGGCCTCTGGCTCGGCCTCTTCACGGGCTCCGCCGCATGGCTCCTCGTCCTCGCCGCCTACAAGGTCCTGCCGCTTCCCGACGCGCTCGCTGGCTGGGCCTGGGTCATCGCCCCGGCCGCCGCGGTGATCGGCTTCCTCATCGCCGGCCGCCATCCCGTCTCCCTGGACACCGCCGCCCGTGTCATCGAGGGCCGCCAGGCCCTCGCCCAACGCCTGAGCACGGCCCTCGAAATCTCCCAATCCCCATCCGAAGCCCAATCCACCTGGACCCGACTGGTCGTTTCCGATGCTGCCACCGCCATCCGTGGACTCGACGTTTCCAAGCTCCTTCCCATTCGCGTCCCCCGATTCGCGCGGTGGATCCCCGTCGTCCTCGCGCTCGTCGTCGGTCTGGGATTCGTTCCCGAGTACCGCTCCGCCAGCCATCTGCAGAAAAAGAAGGACGCCGCGATTATCAAGGACAGCGGCCGGAAAATGGCCGAACTCATCCGGCGCGAACTCGAACAACGCGCGCCGGTCGGCGAACCCGTCCGTGATGCCATCGACGCCGCGGGACTTCTCGGGGATCGCCTCTCCCAGGCAAAATTGACCAAGGCAGACGCGCTCCAGGATCTGAAGAACGCCCGGGAACGCCTCGAAGACGAGGCGCGTCAACTCGACAAGGACCCCGCTCTCCAAAGGCTTCAACAGGCTGCCCGCACCCCTCCGAGTGGCTCCGGAAACGCCAACAGCGCCCTCCAGAAGCAAATGGAGAAGATGCAACAGTCCCTCAAAGGCGCGACACCGGGCGCCCTCGAGAAACTCGCCCAACAATTACAGCAGGCGCAGAAGGCCGCAGCCGGCATGCAAGGCGCCGCCCCGGACGCCGCCGCCCAGCAGGCCCTCTCCCAGTCCCTCGCCCAACTCGCTCAAAGCGCCAAGAACCTGGGCCTCAGCCTGAGCAGCCTCGACCAGGCGCTCGAGGCCATGAAGAACCTCCAGGTCGACCGACTCCTTCAGGATCTCAAGCAGGCCGGCAATGACCTCGAGAAGATGCGGGACATGGCCCACAAGCTCGCCGAGATGCAGCAACAGATGGAAAAAATGGGCAAAGACCTCGCCGAACAACTCGACCGAGGGCAAGCCGATGCCGCCGCCGAAACCCTCGAGAAGATGGTCGAACAACTCCAGTCCGCCGGACTCACCCCCGAACAGATCGATAAGTTGATGTCAGAGGTGTCCCAGGCCCTCAAGCCTGCCGGCCAATACGGCAAGGTCGCTGACCTTCTGAAACAGGCCGGCGATGGCCTGAAGTCCCGGGAAAAGGGCGACGCGGCTAAAAACCTGGCCGAGGCCGCCAGGGAATTGAAGAAACTCGCCCAGCAGGCTCAGGACATGCAACAGCTTGCCGATGCCCTGGACGCCTTGGACGCCGCCCAACTCGCCATCATGAGCGGCAAGGCCTGGAAGCCCGGCAATTGCCAGGGTGGCGCCTGCACCGGATGCGGCCTGCACCCGAACGGACGCGTCGGTTGGGGCAAAGGCGGCAAGCCCGGAAAGGGCGTCGGCACGTGGGCCGATGAAAACGGCTGGATGTATTACCCCGAGATTTCCGAGCGCTGGGACAACACGGGCATCAATCGCCCCGACATGGCCGGCCGCGGCCATACCGATCGCGGCGAAGGCGAGCTCAGCAAGAACATCGCCCCCACCAAACTCCAGGGCCGGTTCACCCCCGGCCCCATGCCCAGCATCACCCTCCGAGGGGTCAGCATCACCGGCACCAGCACCGTCCAATATCAGGAGGCCGTCGACACCGCCCAGTCCGATGCCCAGAGCGCTCTCAACCAGGACCAGATCCCCAGGTCCTACCGCGGCGCCGTCCGTGGCTACTTCGACGACCTCAAGTGATTCCCCATGTCCATCGAAACCCGCATCGCCGAGTTCCGCGAAGTCTTCGCCGCGCTCCGCGCTGAAATTGGAAAAGTCTTCGTCGGCCACGATGCCATCGTCGACGGCACCCTGATCGCCCTCTTCGGCGGCGGGCACGTCCTCTTGGAAGGTGTCCCGGGCCTCGGCAAGACCCTGCTCGTCCGCACCCTCGGCCAGGTGCTCGACCTGTCCTTCAGCCGCATCCAGTTCACACCGGACCTGATGCCCTCCGACATCGTCGGAACCAACCTGGTCGTCGAAACGCCGGAGGGCCGCAGGGCGTTCGAGTTCCAACACGGCCCCATCTTCGCCCACCTGGTTCTCGCCGACGAAATCAACCGCGCCACACCGAAGACCCAGTCCGCCCTGCTCGAGGCAATGCAGGAGAAACAGGTTACCGCCGGTGGGGAAATGCGGCCGCTCGAGGAACCCTTCTTTGTCCTCGCCACCCAGAACCCCATCGACCAGGAGGGAACCTACCCACTCCCTGAGGCTCAACTCGACCGTTTCTTCTTCAAGCTCCTGGTCGGCTATCCGTCCGCCGCGGAGTTGACCGAAGTTCTCAATCGAACCACCAGCGGCCACCACGCCGATGTCGGCAAAGTCCTGGACGGCCCGGCGCTGCGCGAACTCCAGCGCCTTGTCCGGGAAGTCCCTGTGGCCACGCACGTGAAGGACTACGCCGTCCGCCTCGTTCTGGCCACCCATCCCAAGACCGCCACGGCCGTCCCGATCACCAACCAGTTCCTCCGA
>JBBQIU010000302.1:0-4989 GCA_038325245.1 Verrucomicrobiota bacterium | reverse complement strand
CCGTGACCTCCGGAGCGCCCTCGTGACCTCAGGCCTCCCGGCGATTCGCACTGCCGAGACCGTCCTGGAATTGACCTGGTCTGTCGCCCTCACAGCCCATTGGACTGTGCGACCCGACTACCAATGGGTCCGGTTCTTCGGCGACCTTTACGACCTAAATGATGCCCACGTCCTTGGGTGCCGCCTTGAGTTCACGTTCTAATACTAATAGCACGGCGAATGACCCAGCCATGAACACCCCAGCCCCGGAAACTCCAGCCCCTCCGTTGGAAATCCACGACCTCACCGTGGCCTACCAGCGACGCCCCGTGCTCTGGGGCGTCGATCTGGTCGTTCCCCCAGGGAAACTCGTCGGCATCATCGGCCCGAATGGCGCCGGAAAATCGACCCTCATCAAGGCCTGCATGGGCGTCGTCCCCATTGCCGGAGGCTGGGTGCGGATCTTTGGCTCCCCGCTCGGCCGTGCCCACCGTCGCGTCGGCTACGTCCCCCAACGCGAATCCGTCGACTGGGATTTCCCTGTCAACGTCATGGATCTCGTCCTGATGGGCCGCTATGGAAAGCTCGGCCTCTTCCGCCGGCCCTCGCGCGCCGATCGCGACATCGCCCGCGACTGCCTCGAAAAGGTCGGCATGCTCCCCTACGCCAACCGACAGATCGCCAATCTCAGCGGCGGCCAGCAGCAGCGCGTCTTCCTCGCGCGCGCCCTCGCCCAGGAAAGCGACCTCTACTTCATGGATGAACCCTTCGCCGGCGTCGACGCCGCCACGGAGGCCGCCATCGTCACGCTTCTCCATGAACTCCGCGATCGCGGGCGCACGATTCTCGTCGTCCATCACGACCTGCCCACGGCGCGCAACTACTTCGACATGCTCCTCCTTCTCAACCTTCGACGCGTGGCGTTCGGGCCCACCGACGAGGTGTTCACCTACGAATTGCTCCAGAAGACCTACGGGGGACGACTCACCATCCTCAGCGAGGTCGCCGAAGCCGTCCGCCAGCGAGGATGAACACGCCATGAACTGCCCCTCCTTAACGGCCGAGCCGTGGCGGCTCCGCTCCCACCCCTGGTTCACCGCCCTGCTTCTGCTCCTGTTCCTCCTCGCCCTTGCCTTTGCGCCCTCCGCCGAGGCGGCCAAGATTGGCGAACTCTCCGTCAATTCCGTCCGCACCCAGGCCCTCCGCTTCCTCAGCCTCCAGGATCCCGCCGTCCGATATGCCCTCGCCGGCTCCGTCCTGCTCGGCATCTCGTGCGGTCTTCTGGGCGCGTTTCTCGTCGTCCGCCGGCTCGCCCTCGTCGGCGACGCCCTGTCCCATGCCGTTCTCCCGGGCGTTGCCGCAGGCTTCCTCTGGAGCCAGACCAAGGACCCGGTCGCCATCTTCATTGGCGCCGTCATCGCCGGGCTGCTCGGAACGCTCGTCGTCGAGGGCATCAAGCAGACCACCCGCCTCAAGGAGGACGCCGCCCTAGGACTTGTCCTGGCGGGCTTTTACGCCGTGGGAATCTGCCTCGTGACCATGATTCAACGCCTACCCACCGGAGCCAAGAGCGGCATCGACAAGTTCCTCTTCGGTCAGGCGGCCGCCATCGGACCCGGCGATCTCAAACTCATGGCCGCCGTCGCCTTCGTCGCCATCGCCACGGTTCTGGCCTTTTACAAGGAACTCCTTGTGGCCAGCTTCGACCCCGCCTTCGCTCGGTCCGCAGGGTTTCCGGTCCGCGCCATCCACTACGCCTTGATGCTGCTCCTCGCCTTCGCCGTCGTCTCTGCGCTCCAGGCCGTCGGGGTCGTCCTCGTCTCGGCGATGCTGATCACACCCGCCGCCGCCGCGTACCTTCTGACCGATCGTATGCACCGGATGCTTCTCCTCGCCGCCGGCATTGGGCTCGTCTCCGGCGCCCTCGGCTGCTTCCTCTCCTTCCTCGGCAGCAATCTGCCGACGGGCCCGCTCATGGTGCTTTCCGGGAGCACCCTCTTCGCGGGCGCCTTCCTCTTCGCCCCCCGCCACGGCGTCGTCACCCGCTGGTGGCTTCATCGCAGCCGCTCCGGCCGCATCCGCCGCGAAAACACCCTCAAGACCGTCTACCGCATCCTCGAGGACCGGCAGTTCCACGGCGATGGCGTCACGTTCCGGGAACTCGCCGAGCGCCGCCGGGAAACCATGGAGGACGCCGAATGCCAGGCCCGCGAACTCGTCCGCCACAACTTCGCATCGCTCCACTCGGTCGACCGCACCATCCTGCTCACCCCCGATGGCCGGCAACGCGCCGTTGAACTGGTCCGCAATCACCGCCTCTGGGAACTCTACCTCACCCACGCCGCGCACATCCCCGCCGACCACGTCCATGAAGACGCCGAACGGATCGAACATGTCCTGGGCGAAGACGTGGTCCGCGAACTCGAGCGCCGCCTCAATTACGCCGATACCGATCCCCACGGCCGTCCCATTCCAACGCCCAATGCCGTTCACGCCGCGGGCCCTTCGGAGCCCGACCGCCGTCCACCCGCCGGTTACGGCCGCTGACGCACGCCATGATCCCGACCCTCGCCCAATTCATTCCCCCGTTTGATGTTCGGAGCGTTCTCGTCGATCCCTGGACCACGGATTTCGATTCGAAAGGCTGGATCGTGCTCATGGGGTTCCTTACCAGCGTCGCCTGCGGTTGGGTGGGCCAGCACCTGCTTCTCCGCCGGATGGCGCTCATGGGTGATGCAATCAGTCATAGCGTCCTCCCCGGTCTCGCCACCGCATTCCTCGTCGCCTCCTTCCTGTTCGGCGGACGCGACGACGCCGGACATGCCGCACGCGACTCCTCCGTCATGCTCGTCGGCGCCATCGCCGCCGGCTGGCTCACCACGCTTCTCATCGGCCTCATCCACCGCCATTCCCGCGTCAAACAGGACGCCGCCATCGGCATCGTCTTCGCCACCCTCTTCGCCATCGGCGTCGTCCTCATCACCCTCTTCGCCGACCACGTCGACCTCGACGCCGATTGCGTCCTCTACGGTGAGATCGGCTTCGTCCCGTTTCAGCAAACGCTCCAACTCTTCGGCTTTGAACTCGGCCCTGTTCCCGTCGCGAGGATGGCAGTCGTGACCATCCTGACGGTCGCCGGCACCCTCGCGTTCTACAAGGAACTGGTCATCAGTTCGTTCGACGCAGGGCTCGCCACGTCCCTCGGCATCCCCGCGCCGACCGTCCATTTCCTCCTCATGGGCTGGCTCGCGATCGTCATTGTCAGCGCCTTCGAGTCCGTGGGCGCGATCCTCGTCATCGCGATGCTCATCGTTCCGGGCGCCACCGCGTCATTGATCGCTTCGCGCCTGCCGACCCTCTTCGCGCTCATCGTCCTCCACTCCGCCATCAGCACCGTCGCCGGCCTCCACCTCGCCCTCTGGCTCGATTGCTCCATCGCCGGCGCCATGGTCGTCTCCGGCTGCATCCTCTTTACTTTTGCGTGGACGGCCACCGTGATCCGACGCGCCCGCGATCACCGTCACGCCACGCTTCACTCCGCCTCCACGGACACCCCGTCCCCGGCTTCAGGGCCGGTCTGAGCCGGAACGATTCATTCGCCATCGCTCGTTCCTGGAGTGCGGATTGGACGTCCCGGGCCCGGCCCGTCCATAAAGGGGCCATGCCGACGCCGGTCGCGACCGCCAAAACCTGGGCTGAATTCGTCAAGTTCAGCCACACTGTCTTCGCGCTTCCGTTCGCGCTGGCAGCCATGGCCGTAGCCGCCCGGCAGAATCGCGGATGGCCCGGCTGGCGACTCTTCCTCCTCATTGTGGCCGCCATGGTGTGTGCAAGGACCTGCGCCATGGCCTTCAACCGGATCGTTGACCGCCGCTTCGACGCGCTGAATCCCCGCACCGCCGGCCGCCATCTCCCTTCCGGCGCCATCACCCTCACGAGCGCCCTCACCCTGTGGGCCCTGAGCGCCGCCGCCTTTGTGGGAGTCAGTTGGCTCATCAACCCCGTCTGCTTCTGGCTCTCACCCGTCGCCCTCATCGTCATCTGCTTCTACTCGCTCACCAAGCGCTTCACGGACTTCACCCACCTCTACCTGGGCATCGCCCTGGCCCTCGCTCCCGTCGGCGCCTGGCTCGCCGTGCGCGGCACCGATATCACCCGCCTGGAAGGCCTTCAAATGACCCTCCTCGCCCTCGGAGTCATCTTCTGGCTCATCGGCTTCGACCTGGTCTACGCCCTCCAGGACTACGACTTCGACCGCAAGCAGCGCCTCGGCTCCCTCGTCGTCCGTTGGGGTCCCCGGAACGCCCTCCTCGCCGCGTTCATCGCCCACTTCGTCATGCTCCTGCTCCTCACCGCCTTCGGCATCTCCTGCCGATTCCGGCTGCCCTACTGGGTTGGCATCGCCCTCATCGGCGGGTGCCTCATGCTCGAACACTTCATCGCCCGCCGACGCAACCTGAACTGGATCAACCTGGCCTTCTTCCGCCTGAACGCCCTCGTCAGCATTCTCTTCTTCGTCGTCACCCTCGCGGAGGTCATTTTCCCCTTCTTTCGGCCCCGCCGCGGCTGACGCGGTTCAAGAAACCCTCCCGACCTCGTGCTTGCCGCCGCCGTTCATCCGGCGTAACACCATGCCGTGCCCCATCGCATCGCCATCGCGCTGGTCCTGATTGGAGTTGCTTTCTCGTCCTACGCTCAAGGAATCCGGAGCGTCACTCGCCGGACCACCACGCTCGAGCGCCAACAACCCGCCCGCCAGTTTTTCGACGCCGCGGGCCTCAACCCGAATGGCGTACCCAACGGCGGACCCAATATCGTCTCGGCCGGCCCACGCCCCGTGGCCACCCGTCCACAACCGGCTCTCGCCACCCGGCCTCCGGTCGTCCGGCCTCCCGTCGTTCTCCCACCCATCTCCCAACGCATCTCCCGCCCCCAGGTCGCCCAAGGCCGGCCCGCTGGCACCAACTCAACTCCACGTGTCGTCGTTGCAACACCCCCTCCCCCCAGATC
>JBBQIU010000301.1:0-5002 GCA_038325245.1 Verrucomicrobiota bacterium | reverse complement strand
CCCCCAAAACCCCTCCCGGGCCAGGGCCGCATCGGCGCACAGAACGCGGCACACGGCGTCGGCCGCCCGTCTCCGGTGAATGCCGCGACAAACAGGAGGGAATTGGATGCGCGCGGTGATGCGAGTTCTCGTCCATGAAATCATTCCTTGCACTGCTCGCCGCCTCGGCATTTCTCGTGCCGCCCGTTTCGGGTGCCGACCGGCCGAACCTGATCTGGATCATGGCCGATGATCTCGGCTACGGCGAACTTGGCTGTTACGGCCAGAAGGTGATCACCACGCCCAACATTGACCGCATGGCGCGCGAGGGGATGCGTTTCACGCAGTTCTATGCCGGCGCGACCGTATGCGCCCCGTCACGCAGCGTCCTGATGACCGGCCAGCACCACGGTCATACCCGCGTCCGCGGCAACGCAGGGCCCATGAATCCTGGCGCCCAAGCTCTCCAACCGGATGACTTCACCGTGGCGGCGATGTTGCAACGCGCCGGGTATCGCACGGCGCTCATCGGCAAGTGGGGTCTTGGAGACGTTGGCGCCGCCGAGAGCGGGCTGCCTCGCCGGCACGGGTTCGACCACTTCTTCGGCTATCTCAACCAGCGCCACGCGCATAACCATTTCCCTGACTTCCTCTGGCTGAACGAGGAACGCCTCGCGCTGCCGAATGTCGTCACGCCCGTCGGCGGCGATGGCGCGGGTTACGCGACACGGGCGGTCCAATTTGCGGACGATCTGTTCACCGACGATGCACTCCGGTTCGTGGCGATAAACCAGTCGCGCCCGTTCTTCCTCTTCTGGAGCATGGTCATCCCGCACGCGAACAACGAACGCGCCCGCGAACTCAATGATGGCGCGCATGTCCCGGACTACGGCCCCTACGCGGGGGAGGACTGGCCACCGCAGGACAAGGGGCACGCGGCAATGATTTCGCGCATGGACAGCTACGTCGGCCGTCTGCTCGAGCAACTCCGCCGGCTCGGCCTGGAGAAGCGCACACTGGTCGTCTTCACGAGCGACAACGGTCCGCACAGCGAGAGCCGTCACCACGTCGCGCGCTTCCAGCCGTCGGCCCCGTTCAGCGGGCTTAAACGAAGCCTCACCGACGGCGGCATTCGCGTGCCATGCATCGCCTGGTGGCCGGGCCAGGTGAAAGCCGGCTCCGAATCCCCACACGCCGCCTACTTCGGGGACTGGATGGCGACCGCGGCCGAACTAGCCGGGGCCGAACCTCCCCCGAACATCAACTCCTTCAGCTTCGCGCCGACCCTGCTCGGGAAGGCTGGTGAACAGCAGCAGCACGAATTTCTCTACTGGGAGTTCCATGAAGGCGGCTTCAAGCAGGCCGCACTTTATCAGGGACGCTGGAAGGGCCTCCGCTCCGTTGCGCCCGACGCGCCCGTGGTGTTGTTCGACCTCGAACGCGACGTCGCCGAGACGACCGATGTTGCCGCGCAGCATCCCGACGAGGCGCGGCGGATCAGTGATTACCTACAGATCGCCCGCACGCCCATGCCCGAATGGGAGCCCAAATGGCAGAGCCCCCAGCGAGACAGGGAACGTCCATAAATGGCGAGTGGCGAATCGGGGGCGCCGGTTCGTGGTCTGGATGCGCGTCGATGCGAATTTTCAGACAGGCTCTAAGCCGTAACGATTCCGTTGCGATCAAGGGGCCTCGAGCGAAGACGCCAAGAACGCGAAAGAATTCCGGGGGGGACTTTGGCATCAGGATATCGCGGGTGACCTCTCCGTTCGGTGCTCGTTTCCACACCACACAGAATCCGGGTTCCGGCTTCTCCTCCTTCGCGTCTTCGGGTCTTCGCGTGCGTCAGGACTGAATCGTTCCGGCTAAGCGTTCCTTCCGCGGCTTCTTTCGTACTCCGCGTGGGCGTCGGGATTCACCCACATCGTGAAGGCCTTCCGAATCATTCGACGAGAATCCTCAGTTGTTGGGGAAGGGTGGGAAGCCTGTCTTCAGGAAGCTCTTCCAGGTTCTTTGCCTCCACATCCCCCTCCACCGACTTGTACCGATACCAGGTCCCCTCCCGCCAGTGTTCCAGGAAGAACCAGCGATCCCCGAAACGGAACAACACCTGGCTTGTAAGGAGGTATCCCCGTCCCACTCCTCCGCCGCTCCAGCTCGCGCGCAGCTGGGGTCCCAACTCGTTCCGCAGGATCATCTGCTGATTCGGATCAAGTACCTCGACCGCAACCGGACCCGCAGGCAGGGCTGCCTGCGACACAGCAGGCTGGGCAACCTGCGCTACAACCTACCCATGAACCGACCAATCCCAGCTCCCTCTCCCGCCGGAGCGAAGCGCAGGTGGGAGAGGGTGGTTCCGCGCATGCGGAACCCTGGAGATTGGCCATTTTTCCGGTCTGGAATCCCAACGGGATTGGGAAATACCCTGCACGCACGTTGCGTATAGCGATCAGGGCTTCGCCTTGGGCTGTCTCATGCCGCCCCGCCTGGGGACGGCCGAGCAGAAATGGCCAAACTCCAGGGCGCCCTTCGGGCGCATCGGTTCATGGTCCCACTGCGCGTCCAAAATCTGAAGGTTCCCCTCCTCCATGAACTGCACGTTCGCCGGAGTGTCGGCTAGTGTCCCGCCTCCCCTAAAGCCATCGCCCGCTTGCCCATTTCTCTCGGAAAAATTTTCCACGGAATAATGAAGGACATGGCATCCCCTGCCGATTTATAGCCGTTCCGTGGCGCCGTGACCCTGCCTGGCCGCCCGCCCCGTCACACCGTTGCCGATTCGACTGACTCCTATGAAGACCTGGCTGGCATTCACATGGCTTTGCATCGCTTCACTGACTTCCCACGGACAGGGAACTGTCTTCTTTTCCACCCGAGTCACTCCCCTGGTTGACGCCAGGATCTACGACATCGACGGAGTCACACCGCTCTTGGGCGCCGCGTTTAGTGCCCAGATCTACGCAGGCCTCAGCGCCAACACGCTCACCCCCGCCGGGGAACCCCTTCCCTTCCGTTCCGATGCCGGAGCGGGCTACGTCGACAGCCGTAATGACCCGGCCGGCGGCGTGCGCGTCATTAACGGAGTCGCCATCCTGCGGACAGCCTACGTCGAGGTGCGCGCTTGGGACGCCACCAAGGGATCCACCTACGAGGCCGCCCAGGCGGCCGGCGGCCGCCATGGCAGCAGCCCCGTCATAACCGTCGTCGCAGGCGGCGACCTCGTCGTGCCTCCGAATCTTGTCGGCCTGCAAAGCTTCAAACTCCAACTCAGTGCCCCACCCTCGATTGTCACCCAGCCCCAACCGGTCACCACGGGCCTCGGCGGCCTCGCCCACTTTGACGTCACTGCCGCCGGTTCACCCCCTTTCACCTACCAGTGGAGGAAAAACGGCGCCCCCCTCCCCGCCGCCACGTCCCAGAACCTCGAAATCGCCGAAGTCACCGCCAACCACGCCGGCAATTACTCCGTTCGCGTCGCTAATGCCCTCGGTTTCATCGACAGCGCCGACGCCGCTCTCGTCATTGCTCCCCTTCCCGCCATCACCGAGATCCTGGTGAATCCCGCCGCCCTGCTCCTGGGCCGCCCCCTTCGCCTCGACGTCGTCGTCCAGGGCAACGGTCCCATCACCTTTCAATGGCGCCGGAATGGCACGGATATCCTCGGTGCCACCCAGTCTTACTTTGAGGACAGTTCCGCCGATCCCGGCGTGTACTCCGTCCGCGTCACCGGCGCCGGAGGCTTCGTCATCCAGGAGATCGCCACGGTTCCAACCACCTTCGGCCTCAACGTCGTGTCCCTCGGTGGCGGGACGGTTAACGTCTCCCCAGCCGGCGCCTTCCAGACCCGGGGAACCGTCGTCACACTCCAAGCCGTCGAGGATAACGGCTACCGCTTTTACGCGTGGGCCGGTGACGTCTCCGGCTCCGTCAATCCCACGACGCTTCTGATGAATGATCACAAGCTCGTGCAAGCGGTCTTCAACCCACTCGGCGGAACCGTCTATTTCGTCAATCGCAACCTCGGCCTCGGTCTCGACGCCCGCGTCTTCGACGCGGACGGCGTCACGCCGGTCTCGGGGGACGGATTCGTCGCCCAACTTCACGCAGGCAACACCCCGGACGACCTCGAAGCCGTGGGTCCGACCGTCCCGTTTCTCACCGATGTGGGCGCCGGCTACTTCCGCGGAGAGGACCGCTCCATCACGAAGGTCCGCCCCGGCGACACTGCCTTCGTGCAGATCCGCGCCTGGGAAGGGTCTGCAGGCCCGACCTTCGAGGCCGCGCGCCTTGCCGGCGGCAAACACGGAATGAGCCTCCCCGTTCCCACCCTGACCGGGAATGCCGGCAATCCGCCCAGCGTTTCCGTCATTCCCGTCTCCTGGCAGTCGTTCAAGCTTCAGATCGGGGCCGCCCCGATAATCACTGTCCATCCTCAACCCCAACAGATCGGTCTGGGCGGGACCGCCCGTTTCGAGGTTCAAGCTGCCGGCTCCGAGCCTCTGACATATCAATGGATCAAGGGCACCGCCAACCTGCCCGCGACGACCCGAATCCTCGAAATCCCCGCCGTCACGGAGTCCGACGCCGCGCTCTATAGTGTCCGCGTCTCCAATCCCCTCGGCGCCATCGAATCCACCCCGGTCCCGCTCACGATCGCTCCACTCCCCGCCATCGCGAGTTTCACGGCCACGCCCAATCCCGCCCGCGTCGGAGGGCCCTTGCGGCTCGAAGTGGTCATGGCCACTCCCGGCCCGTTCACCTTCCAATGGCGCTTCAATCAGGAGGACATCCTCGACGCCACCGATCCCGTACTTGAGCTACCCTCCGCCGGAGTCGGCACCTACGTCCTCCGCATTAGCAACATCGGCGGCACCATCACCTCCGACGCCATTACCGTCTCCCCTGAAACGCCGCCCTCCGTCACCGTGTTCACCGCCAGTGTCAGCATTCTCGCCGGAGACTCCGCCGAACTGGCTGTCGCCGCCACCGGCTCCGACCCGTTCACCTACCAGTGGTTCGCCGGCGT
>JBBQIU010000300.1:0-5017 GCA_038325245.1 Verrucomicrobiota bacterium | reverse complement strand
TGCGATGACGCGCCTGGCCGACAGGTGACGAGCGAGAGCTGACAGAACCCTTTTTCGAGATCCTGTTCGGCTACGAATGGGAACTGACGAAGAGCCCGGCCGGTGCGCATCAGTGGGGACCGAAGAATGGGGGCGGGGCCGGCACCGTGCCGGCCGCGCACGACCCCTCGAAGCGTATCGCGCCTTCCATGCTGACCACAGACCTCTCTCTGCGGTTTGACCCTGCCTACGAAAAGATTTCGCGGCGTTTCCTAGAGAATCCCGACCAGTTCGCCGACGCGTTCGCGCGCGCCTGGTACAAGCTGACCCACCGCGACATGGGCCCGCGCGAGCGCTATCTGGGGCCCGAGGTTCCTGGGGAGGAACTCCTTTGGCAGGACCCCATCCCGTCCGTGGATCATCCACTGATCGATGCCCAGGACATTGCCGCCCTCAAGGGCAGGATCCTGGCTTCCGGTCTGACGGTCTCCGAACTGGTGACGACCGCCTGGGCGTCGGCGTCCACGTTCCGTGGCTCCGACAAGCGCGGCGGCGCGAACGGCGCCCGTATTCGTCTGGCGCCGCAGAAGGATTGGGAAGTCAACCAGCCTGCCCAACTGGCCACGGTGCTCGAAACCCTGGAGGGCGTCCGGAGGGCGTTCAACAGCGCCCAGTCCGGGGGAAAGAGAATCTCCCTGGCTGACTGGATCGTTTTGGCCGGTTGCGCCGGCGTCGAGCAAGCGGCGAGGAACGCCGGTCACGAGGTCACGGTCCCCTTCACCCCGGGGCGCATGGACGCCTCGCAGGAGCAGACCGATGTGGAATCCTTCGGATTCCTCGAACCGGTCGCGGACGGCTTCCGCAACTACCTGAAAACCAGATACACGGTCTCCGCCGAGGAGCTGTTGGTCGACAAGGCGCAATTGATGACGTTGACCGCCCCGGAAATGACGGTTCTCGTGGGTGGCATGCGCGTCTTGAAAACCAATGTCGGCGGCGCCCAACCCGGCGTCTTCAGCAAGCGACCCGAAGCGTTGACCAACGACTTCTTCGTGAACCTGCTCGACATGGGCACCGAGTGGAAGCCGCTCTCGAAGGACGAAGATCTCTTTGAAGGCCGGGCCAGCAAGACGGAGGAACTCCGGTGGACCGGAACGCGCGTCGACCTTGTGTTCGGCTCCAACTCCCAGCTCCGCGCTCTCGCGGAAGTCTATGGAAGTTCCGACGCGCAGCCGAAGTTCGTCCACGACTTTGTCGCGGCCTGGAACAAGGTGATGAATCTGGATCGCTTCGACCTGGTTGCACACTAGGGAGCCCTAACCAGCCGGTAGAACGAGGTCACCGGGTTCGGCAGCGGGAGTCGCCGACTATAAGGTCAATCCGAACACCACGGCAAGGACCCAGCCGACGCCTGGCTGAATGGGTTTCACGGCGACAATTTCAACCGGCTGTCTCCCACAGGCAAGGAGAGCGGGACGGACCCGTTCTTGCCGGGGGGATGGGGTGCGCCTACCGTCGCCATCAATGAGCCCATCCGATCAGGAGCACAAGACTCCGGTTCCGGCTCCCCCCTACCTGGTCGAGCGAGCGGCGGCATTGGTGCGTGATTACCCGGAGTGCTTCTGGTTCCGACATCCGGAAGCGCGCATTCGGAACATGGATGACCTGCGTTTGATCGTGCATCACCTCCGAGAATACGGAGACCGGCGCGCCTGGTGGGCCGCACAAGAATTGCATCAATGCCTCTCACCTCTTTCCAAAGAGACGTCTTAGCCGTCCTTGCGCAAAATCGCAGCGAGGAGAGCCATTTCGCCGGAGGTATCGTGCTCAACGCCACAGCGGAGTCCGATCGCTTTTCACACGACTTCGACATTTTTCACGAGGTAGCGGAAGAGGTGACCCGTGCCAGCCATCGCGACGTCGCCAGTCTGCGGCAAGCAGGCTTTCTGGTGGAAACTCCGTCTCGTCATGGGGAATGGGAAAGGGACGCAACCTTTAGGAAAGCCAAGGTCGTGGGCGATGGCGAGATTTTGGAGATCGACTGGGCGGCGGACTCGGCGTTTCGGTTCTTCCCGATAGAGCGGGACCCCATGCTCGGATGGCGATTGCACCTCTTCGATATCGCGACCAACAAGGCGCTCGCCCTATCGGCCCGGACCGAAACCCGCGATTATGTCGACATCGTTCGTCTCCAGAATACGTATCCGCTCGCCGCCACTTGCTGGGCGGCGTGCGGTAAGGACCCGGGCTTCACGCCGCTGTCCCTGCTAAAAATGATTAAAAGGTTCGCGCGAATCGATCCGGCCGAGTTGGAGGAGATCCAAGCCCGTGCCCTCGACCCTGTGGTACTCAAGACGGCCTGGGTCGGGATAAGCGATGAAGCCGAGGCGAAGATGATTCGCATGGCGGACGAGCAACCCGACCTTCCCATCGGCGTTGCATTTGTGGACGCGGGTGGGCGCCCAGGCTGGATCGGCGACGATCCATCGCTCCGGGTTCACGGTCCATCCATTCGCGGTTGCTGGCCGACGGTGCACGGGTTGGAGCCGTAAACTGATGCGGGCCGGCGCCTATGGAACCACGATCACGAATCCCACTCGAGTTCGTCAGCCTCCCACGGCCTGTCAGGCCGAGTGGGGAGGCTTGGAAGTGTCTGCGCGAATACGGTCGAGTTCGGTATTCTCTACGGACTCGGAGATTCGACGGACAATGCTTTGAAGCTTTGTGATCGTCTTGCCCTGTTCAACCACAACGGCGTTGAGTTCCTCATTTTGTCGTTCCACGTGGGCGAGGTGGCCCTCAATGCACGCGAGCCGCTGTTCGAGATCTTCATTCATCGGCAGGGTATTTAATCGCAGCGCAGGTTGCCCAACCTGCTGAGTGGTATCGGTTCATTCCGCGCGCATCGGAGTCTTCGTGGCCTCACCAAACCCGGACAGAACCGCGAGAGCCTCGATCCAGCGGGGGTGGGAGTTGAGGCACGGGATGAGTGTCAGCTCGGAACCGCCGGCGGCGAGGAATGAATCGCGTCCTCGCATGCCAATCTCCTCAAGCGTCTCGAGGCAGTCCGCGACGAAGGCCGGGCAGATCACCAGGAGTCGACGGACGCCGCTCCGTGCGAGGCTTTCCAGGACGTGATCGGTGTAGGGTTTGAGCCACGGATCGCGTCCGAGGCGGGATTGGAAGGCGATGGAATATCGATCCGTGGGGAGGCCCGAACGGTCGACGAACCCGCGAACGGTCTCGAAGCACTGATGCCGGTAGCAGGTGGCGTGAGCGGGGTTGGGCGTGGCGCAGCACTCGGTGGTGCGGAGGCAATGATTGTGGGAAGGGTCGGACTTGCGCAGATGGCGTTCCGGAATGCCATGAAAGCTGAACAGGAGGTGGTCGAAAGGTTGCTGGAGGTACGGATGCGCGGATTCCACCAGAGCCTCCAGGTACGCCGGGTGGGAGTAAAACGGTTCGGCGACGTCCAGTCGTAGACGGGGGTGGGAGGCACGGATCTCCGAGCGCACCTTCTCGACGGCGGTCTCGAAGCTGGACATGGCGAAGTGCGGGAAGAGCGGGATCAGGAGCGCGCGTTCGACGCCCTGGTTCTCGAGGGACTTGAGGGCGTCGGCGGAATTTGGGCTCTGGTAACGCATGCAAAGCTCCACGGGGACGGGGAGACGTTGCTGGAGCAGGGACTTCACGCGTTTCCCGGCTACCACCAATGGCGAACCTTCCGAAGTCCAAATGGATTGGTAGGCATGGGCGGACTGGGCCGGACGACGCGGGAGAATCAGCCCGTGAACGACGAGGAAACGGATGGGCCACGGGGCGTCGAGCACGCAACCGTCCATGAGAAACTCTCGCAGGTAACGGCGAACGTCGGGGACGGATGGGGAATCGGGTGAGCCGAGATTCATCAGGAGAATCCCGGATCGCAGTCCGCCGGCTTTGGTGGGGTGCGTGGAAGCAGGCGTCACGATTGGGGCGACTTGAATTCCGGACGTTCGACTCCGGCGATCTTCCACCCGGCGTCATCGCCGGCGACCAGGCAGTCGCTGAGCGAGATGCCATTGCGGAAGTGGCCGGCAAGGTGGAGTCCGGGGTTGGACGCTTCGAGGTCGCTCATCCGGGCGCGGAACTGACCGAAGCCGACGTTGTACTGCGGGATGCCGCGGGGGTGGACAGTGTGGTGGATGAAGGTGGGGCCGCCCCGGACGTCGAGCAGGGTACGGAGGGCGCCCAGGGTGGAGTCGAGTTGGGTTGCGTACGGCGCGAGCGCGAGCTTCGGATCGCGGGTGCCGCCAAGGTAGCAGGTGAGGGTGACGTGCCCCGGGGGGGCGCGATGAGGGAAGAGGGACGAATTGAAGATCGCGCCCAGGATGGGGAGCTTTTCGACCTCTGGGACGAGCACGCCGAATCCGTCGAGGGGATGCCCGACGTCTTCGCGGCGGAAACCGAGGACGAGGGAGGCGACGGGCGCGTATAGAATATCGTCGAGCCAGGCGAACGAGGCGTGGTCGGGGGTTTCCCAATTCAGGGCGGCCAGCCGGTAGGCAGGGGCGGTGAGGAGAATGGATGGGTGACGGCGGGATGTGGCGGTTTCGCCGTGCTTCGACGTGACCTCCCAGAAGTCCTCGGAACGGCGCACGCCGATGACGGCGGTGTCGAGGCACACGGTGTCGCCGAGTTCCCGCTGGAGGGCCTTCACGAGGGTACCCAGGCCGTGCTGGAAGGAGAGTTTGGGCGCATTGGCGCGGGACACTTCGCCACGCCTGCTGCGTTCGCGCGCGCCGAGAACCTGCCCGAGCAGGAGGGAGCGGTACTTCTGCTCGACGGCATGGAGGCGAGGAAAGGCCTCGCGGACGGACAACTGGCCGGGGTCTCCGGCATAGACGCCGGCGACGAACGGGTTTATGGCGCGATCGAGGAACTCGCGGCCGAGACGGCGGACGACGAAGTGGGCGAGATCCTCCTCTCCCTCGGGTGGGAAACGGGGTTGGAAGAGGTCGCCGAGCACCCTGAGCTTGGCGGTGAGGGAGAAGAGGTC
>JBBQIU010000299.1:0-5026 GCA_038325245.1 Verrucomicrobiota bacterium | reverse complement strand
GAAGCAGATCGGAGATCCGCGCGAAGCGATCGCATTTGGCGACCGTTGCTGGACCAAGGTCCTGATCGACTGGGAAAGCTATCAGCGCGACGGCCGGACTCGCCACGAGAACTGGTGGCCCGAGCTTTACCGCACCTGGTGCCGTGACCGCGGACTGTCCCCCGATCCTCGTATTGAGAGCTTTGCGACAAGCTACCAGACGGTCCGCGCCGACCTTCAGGAAATCGGTGCGTCGGCCTAGGAACGCGCCCGCCGACTGAGGTCGAAAGCCGCCCTTTCGTGAGGCCTGCAGTCGTGCCACAATGAAATTTCAATCGCGCGCCCGATTGATCGCCGGGATTGACGCGGCTGATCGCACAAGGATTCTTGCTTCAATTGAAGGCCCTGCTTTACCCCCGATTCGACCATCTTGAACTCGCCGATCTTGGCCTGCCGACGGTGGGCTCCGGAGAAGTCATCCTGCGCGTCTCGGCCTGCGGCCTCTGCGGGAGCGAGCTCGAGTCCTTCAAAACTCATAGCCCCCGACGCCAGCCGCCGCTGGTCATGGGTCATGAGTTCTGCGGGGTCGTTCATTCCACGGGTCCCGGGGTGGACGAGGCGTTGACCGGCTCACGCGTCGTCAGCAACGCCCTCGTGCCGTGCGGACGTTGCGTGCGCTGCACACGCGGCGACACCCACCTGTGCGCCCATCGGCAGATTTTCGGCATGCATCGCGGGGGAGCCTTCGCTGAGTTTGTCGTCGTCCCGGCGGACGTTCTCTTGCCGTGGCCGGAGGAGCTCAGCGCGGAAGCCGCCTGCCTCGCCGAACCGCTGGGCAATGGTGTCCACATCGTCAACCTCACCCGCCACCTGCCGGCCCAGACGGTGCTCATGATCGGTGCGGGGCCCATCGGCCTGATGTGTCAGCAAGCGTTTCAGACCATGCGGGGATCCTCCGTCATGGTCGCGGATCTCTCCCCCGGCCGGCTGGCCGTCGCATCCCGCTTGGGAGCCGTCAGCACGTTGTGCACCCAGGATCAGGATTTGCCCACGGAAGCCCGGCGGTGGACCGAGGGGGATGGGGTCGACATCGTGGTCGACGCAGCCGGTTCCGCGACCACCAAGCGTCTCTCGATCTCCTCGCTCCGGCCCGGCGGGGCCGCGGTCTGGATCGGGCTTCACGGGGACAAGATGGAACTGGACTCCTATCAGGTCACCCTTCCGGAACGTCAGATCCTTGGCACCTACGCCGCCAAAAAGGAGGAACTCGCCACGGCGCTCGAACTCATGCGCACGGGACAGGTCGACGTGACCTCCTGGATTGAAGCGCAACCGCTCGATCGTGCAGTCGAGGTCTTCAAACGCATGCTCCACCCCGGCGACACCGATCTCAAGGCCGTGATTCTTCCCTAAGGCCCCCCGCAGTTCGCGCCCCAACGCCCCATCGCTGAATCATGTGGTCAACCGGGCATTCCTTCCGTCGCCGGCAGCCTGAACCGGCAGGCTTGCTCCGAACCGGCTCGGTCATCCCGGTCAGAAGGCCCCGCCCCCTCACCCTTCCCCTCCCACCTCTGCGCTTGCTCGATCTCTCCCACCCGCTGGTCCAGGGCCAGGATAATTTCCCGAACGATCCGCGGCTGAGCATCGCCCCCCACGGATCGATCGCGTCGCAGAAGTACAACATGACGAAGGTCACCATGGCCACCCACCAGGGCACGCACCTTGATGCGATGTATCACTTTCTTGACGACGGCCGGACGATCGATCAGATGCCACTCGACTGGTTCTACGGCGAGGCCGTGCTGCTGCGCATCCCCAAGCAGGCCCGGGAAGAGATCCACGTCGCGGACTTCGCCGCGCATGAGGTGCTCCTCCAGCCCGGCGCAAAAGTGATTTATGAGACCGGCTGGCACCGGCAGTTTGGCCAGCCCGGGTACTTCTCCGACTTTCCCAGCCTGACGCAGGAGGCCGCCCGCTACCTGGTCTCCCGCAAAATCCGGCTGCTTGGCATGGATACACCGACACCCGGCCGCGATTGGTACGAGGTCCACCACATCCTGCTCGCCCGCGAGGCCGAGATCGTGGTTGTCGAGGGCCTCGCCCATCTCGACCAGGCGCCGGACCGCTTCACCTTCTGCGGCTTCCCCCTCAACTTCAAAGGCCGCGACGGTTCCCCCATCCGCGCCGTTGCCATCCTGCCATGAGAGGCCTCAAGGATCGGATCGCGTTGGTCACCGGCGGACTGGGGGATCTGGGCCGCGCCTCGATCCAGCGCCTGGTGGAGGAAGGCTGCCGGGTCGCGTCGTTCGACCTCAAGCCGGACACCGACAGTTTCCTTGCCGGCCTGGGCGTGTTTCACCAGGCCGTCGATATCAGTCAGGAAGACGCAGTCGCGGCGGCCTGCCTCCGAATCCGCGAGCGGTGGGGGGACGTCAGCATCCTCGTCAACTGCGCGGCGCGTTTCATTTTCCGCGGCGTCGAAGCGACACCCCGCGAATGGACGGAGATCCTGTCGGTCAATGTCATCGGCACATCGCTCGTCACGCAGCAGATCGTCCTCCAGATGAAGGCGGCCGGTGGGGGCAGCATCATCAATTTTTCTTCCGTCAGCGGTTTCGTCGGCCAGGCAAATTTCTCCACGTACAATGCGACCAAATTCGCGCTCCGGGGGTTGACAAAATGCTGGGCTCAGGACCTCGCGCCGCACCGCATTCGCGTCAACAGCCTCTGCCCCGGTTACATCTACACGTCGGCCTTCGTCAACTCCTGCGCCAAGCTCGGCCTCGATATCGGGGAGGAGGACCGCCGGGCCTCGGCCATGCATCTTCTCGGGCGGCAGGGACGCCCCGAAGAAGTGGCCGCCGCGGTGGCATTCCTCGCCAGTGATGACAGTTCGTTCATGACGGGCAGCGATCTGGTGGTTGACGGCGGGTACCTCGCGAAGTAGCCCGCGGGCTCGCGAGCCCGCCTACTCCGCCCTTGACACCCCGGGGGCGGAGTCGGCCATCCTTGGGGTTGAAACACCTCCCTGACACATTGCAGGGAGCTGGAACCCACAACGGAAACGAAACACAGCGTATGAAAAAGATCCTCCTCACCTTCGTCACGGCCGGCCTCTTGCTCTTCGGAGCCGCCAATCTGTCCGCCCAAACCGCTCCCAAGACCGTGATCCACGTGGTGACCGTCTCCTGGAAGGCCGGCACCACCCCTGAACAGATCCAAGCCGCCCTCGATGGCGTGAAGGCCCTGCCCTCCAGCTTCAAGGGCATCACCCGCATCTGGACCAAGACGGTCAAGGTCCAGGGCGGCGCCGCCAATGCCTTCGTCATGGAGTTCGCCAGTGAACAAGCGCTCAAAGACTACTCCGGCAGCGATGCGCAGAAGGAATGGTACAAGACGTACCTTCCGATCCGCGAGCGCAGCACGACGTTCGACATCACGAACTGAGCCGGGCCCTCCTCGGCCCGATAGCTTCGCTCCTCTCCAGGGCCGCCCTCAAGGCGGCCCTTCTTCTTGATCTCCGCTTTCATCCTCCGCGTTCTCCTCGCGATGCCAATCTCTGCGGGGTCCGCGACCCCGAATACAACTGCACCCGTCGGCTGAAGGCACTCCTGGGATCGGGTCAGTTTTACGCCCATGCGCGGCCGAGGGCCCCTCCAGGTGAAAGGTCATTTTGTCCAATTTCTGATTATACTCCTACATGCAAGTTATTTTAAGATATCAACTTATGATCAGATTGGGCGGGCGTGATACAAGGACAACGGACTCGAAAAGTTCGGAAGATCTGGCACTGCCGGGGTCGCCCTGATTCATTCGCTTGTTCTGCCCCATGGTTGACTACAACCCCAAACGCTGGTCCTCCCAACTCCTCGCGATTCATGGATCGATCGCACCGAAGATCATCCTGCGCGTCGTCCTCGTGGTCCTTTGGTCGGCCGCGATCGTCCTGGTCCACCGGAAAGTCCAACCCGTCGGAATCCCGTCAACCGTCCATACTCTCGTCGGACTGGCCCTGGGCCTGCTGCTGGTCTTTCGGACGAATGCGTCGTACGAACGTTTTTGGGAGGGACGCAAAGCCTGGGGGCGCATCGTCAACGATTCACGCAATCTCGCGCGCGCCGCGCGCACCCTGCTTGAGCCGCAGCCTCACGTGCTCGAGTCCCTGCTTCTCTGGACCGCCACGTTTCCCTACGCGGCGGTGCACGCGCTACGGAAGACTCGGGGGCTCGGTCCGTTGGAGAAGCGTCTCCCGCCGGCTTCGGTTGCCGAGGTTCTGGCCACGGCGCATGTGCCCATGGCCGTGGCCTGCCAGATCAGCCTGCTCCTGATGAGCAAGCGGCGGGACGGCACCTACGCCGAACGGGTGATCATCTACATCGACGGGATGGTGGGCAGCCTGGTCAACCAGGCTGGGGAATGCGAGCGTATCCAGAACACCCCGCTCCCATTCGCCTACGTGGTTCATCTGCGGCGGGCGCTGGTCCTGTACCTCGCCACCATGCCCTTCGTGCTCGTGGATTCGTTCGGCTGGCTGACGGTCCTCTGCATGCTGCTCATTTCCTACATCCTCCTGGGCATCGAGGAAATCGGCGTTGAAATCGAGAACCCTTTTGGGAACGACCACAACGACCTGCCGATCGAGGAGCTCTGCGCGACCATCGAACGCGACGTGCTCGGAGTCACTCCCCGTTCACCACCGTCCGAACCGCCGGCGTGACCGTTCGGGCCGTCGTCCTTTGTTTCCACGATTGCGCCGCCTGACCTCCCGGATTTGTTTTCGCGCGTGGCCAACCACTCATCCGACACCGGGGCAGCTCCGGCCAGAGCGCCGACCTTCGGCGAAGCCCTCCGCGTATGGATCAAGATCGGTCTTCTGAGCTTCGGCGGGCCCACGGGCCAGATCGCGCTGATGCACCAGGAGCTGGTGGAGAAACGGCGCTGGATCAGCGACGCCCGGTTTCTGCACGCCCTGAACTACTGCATGCTGCTGCCCGGTCCGGAGGCCCAGCAGCTTTCGGTCTATATCGGGTGGCTGCTCCATCGGAAT
>JBBQIU010000298.1:0-5040 GCA_038325245.1 Verrucomicrobiota bacterium | reverse complement strand
GTATCGTTACTGAACAGATCGGCATCGAACACCGGCGTGCCCGAGGTGTCTGGTCGCACCCGCCGATGACCAAAAAGATGAATGATCGCCCGGTGGGCCTTCGCCTCGCGGGCGCTCAATGTCTTTACGAAGCGGTCCTTGAGTTCCTCTCCGGCCGCCGCACGCCGGGTTCTTGAAGGTTCATCCACGGCGGCCACCTCCCGGTGCGTCAGGGCGTCGGCGAGAAGTTCGACGATGATCTCGGCACAATCGTCGAGGCGGCGGTCCCACGCCTCGCGGTAGACGCCCACGGCGCGCAGCAGTTTCGGTTTCCAGCTCTGTTCGATGCCAGCCAGGGTTTCGAGCAGTTCCAGGCGATCAGCGAAGGTGGCGTGGTGGGCGTTGAATTCGCGGACGGCGTTGAAGTGCAGGCCGAGTCGCCGCCGCCAGTCCTGGACGTGGTTGTCGTGATGGGTGCGATTGATGATGGCGAGGCGGGGCTGCCCGGTGAGCCGCAGGATCTCCATCTCCGCGGCGTGGATCTCGAGAACGGGCTCCGAACCATCGACGACGTAGAGCAGGCCGGCGCCGTCGACGAGGGGTTGGAAGAGGAGACATTCGGCCTCGAAAGCGGGGTCGCCCCTGTGGCGGGTGATGAAGTCGCGAAAGACGGAGAGCGGTTCCGATGCCGTGGCGGCCGGGGCGAGGTGGGGCAATGCCTCGCGGGCGTTTTGAAAACCCGGCGTGTCGTAGAACACGAAGAGTTCACCGAGTGCGAAGCGCTGGCATTCGACCGTTTCACCGGGCATGGCACTGATGCGGACCTGATCGTTCTCGGACAGCGTGGACACGACGGAGGACTTTCCGTGATTGACGGCGCCGACGACGGCGAAGGTGGGGGTCGCGTCGGTCATGGCACGCGGAGACGTTCGAGGGTGACGCGAAGGTGGTGGATGGCCTGGACATTGCGCCAGTGCTGGAATTCCTGATCAGGCACGGGAGAAAAGCCGTCGCCCGCGGGGCGGCCCGTGACGAGCAGGATCACTTCACGATGGGGTCCGGCGGCTTCCGTCACCTTTCGAAGGAAAAGCGCGATGGCCGTGATGGGGGCGCGGTGGGCGGGGAGGACGACCACGACGGCCGTGGCGGAGGAATGGGATTGGGAGACGGATTCAAGGGCCTCGGCATTGGCGCTGGGGTGGTCAATCTGGACCGAGTGAGTCTCCGCTACCGACAGTCCGAACGCTCGGGAAAGGATTCCATGGGTGCGCGCCGGGGGCCATTCAAGCTCGGTGGCGACCAGCGCGAGGCAGGCGCCGCTTTCGGAGACGGGAGAGGGCGCGAAGGACGGCGGCGCGGGTTCGGGGATCTTCAAGGCCGTCGTGTCCTCCTGGGCGTGAATGAGCGGGCCGGTGAGCCGGCGCGCCAGGGCGTTGCAGCCCTCGTGGTCAAACGGCCATTTCGCCAGTGCGTTCCGAAGCCTGATGGAGGCGAAGACGAGCAGGGCTGCGCGGACGAGCAGTCCATAGACGGCGACAGAATACACGAGGAATGGCCACCAGGAAGCCATCGCGGCGCGGTCCATGCCGGCGATGCCCGCCGAAAAGGAGAACCGGCTTCCGACGATTTCCGAGAGAGTGGGATGCGGGTTGGGAGCGAACCACGCCCAGGGGGAGGCGAGGGCGGACACGATCCGGTGAGCGGCCTCCGGGCTGAGATCGAGCGTTGACTGCCAGCCGAAAGCCAGGTCAGTGGCGGCGACGTGGGTGAGGAGGACAGAAAGGACGCCGACGTTGTACCCGACGGCGAAGAGTTGGGTGACGACGAGGAAAGGCCACGTCGTGAGGGAACCGTAGATCTCCCGCTTCCGGCCGAGGCGGGCGAGATGGGCCCGAAGGCGATTCCTTTGCTCGCCGGGCAATCGGCGGAGACCGGTGCTGCAGAGCCAGGCGAGTCCGGAGACCAGGTGGTGCAACGGCCGGAAGGCGTCTTTGATTCCCGTGGCCGTTCGGAGCAACCCGGCGATCACGGCAGCGAGGAGGAGCGCCCATTGCAGACCGACGGTGCCGCCGAGGAACCAGGCCACGTTGACCGGTTCATCGCCCCGGTAGTGGAGAAGGCCGCCCGTCACGCTTCCACCCAGAAGGAGGCCGATCACTGTGCCGAGGGTTCCGAGCCACCGCCAACCGGACGCGATGGATTCCCCTGGAAGCGGCGTACCGGCCTCCTCTCGTCGAATCTCGAGCCAGGCATAAAACAAGACCCGTCGTGCATCGGCCGCTCCGAGGTGGGAGACGTTGGGACGTCGCTTCGCCCAGGTCGCCTGCCATGCAGGTTCGTCGCCGCCCTCGCCCTGGGAGAGCAGCATCTCGAAATCCACGAGATCCGTGAGCGTCCAGGACGCGTTCAAGTGATCCGGCGTGGATTCAGGCTGGGGGCGCGGTGGCGGCATTCGTTGGGCTCAGTAGTGGTATTGAAGCTGGGCGATCCGCAGATCCTCCCCCATGGCGTGAACGTGATGAACCGTAAGTTGTTCTCCAAACACGATGCGGTGCCCGTCGGGTGTCACAATGGCAAACTCCCGCATGCCCCATGGCTTGTCGTCGAGGGCGTGCCAGATCTCCACCCCGTTCCGGACCAGTTCCCGGTACAGATCGGATGCGCCGCGGACATGAAGGTACGCGAACCACGAGTGATCCTGCGCCTCAGACATCGGCTTGATGTCGGGACAATCGCCGATTCGCAGCCTGCATCCCCCCCGGCTCAGGAAGGACCAACCGTCGACTCTCATGTCCTCGGAGAACCCAAGCTTCTCGATGTAAAACGTTCTGGACCGTTCGAGATCCTGAACCGCCATTACAAACGTGGATTGGATGATTTCAGACATACGTGAGTTCTTTGTTCATGGCCACTTTGCAGAGACGAAGTGCATAACGAGTCCTTCAGAGAAGCTATTCTCGGGTGAGCGCTCCTCGAGGTCGAGCTTGGCCCGGGATTTGTAGGGGAATCTTCCGGAGGAAGATCCGTGGATGTCGGAAGGACTGAACCGTGGGAGGCCCGAGTAGGGGCCCTGAAATCGGCTTTGCGCCAATGCGTCGGATGGAGGAGCCTTCGTGGCATGAACCCCGTCGGAGTGCGCTCAAGGGCGCGGACGTCCGGTGGCTTTACGTTGATCGAGTTGCTCGTGGTGATCGCGATCATCGCGATTCTCGCGGGAATGTTACTCCCGACCCTTGCCCGCTCCAAGGAGATGGGCCGGCGCATGCATTGCACCGGGAATCTGAAACAGATCGGCCTGGGGATCCGGCTCTATCAGGACGAGAACGCGGAACGGCCGCCCCTTTTTCTCGTCTATCCCGGCAGGAATTCGGGGGTAGCCGGAACGATTGCCAGCAACTACCTGGAAGGCCCGAAATACCTCGGGACCACCAATGTGTTGATCTGCCTGTCGGATCGGACGAAGGGCCGCATCCCGATCGACCTGGGCTGGGAGTACTTCGGGGCGCCCGGCGATTTCACCACGAGCTATGCCTATCATATGGGGCCCTGGCAGCAGTTGAACCCGGACGGCCGGAGATGGCTGGAGGATCAAATCAACCGTTGGGGGCCGCGTTTCATTGTCGCGGCGTGCCCGTGGCACCGGCACCTGTTCAGTGGATGGACAGGGAGCAAGGCGTCGTTTACGCGGAGGACCAATATCCGGGATCTCGCCCTGCGACACGACGGCGCGGTGGACAGCTTTTTCTGGCCTGCAAACAACTGGGAGGAGGAGCCGTACACGCGCCTGCGTCCGCCGTGAAGGGGAAAGGGGCTGGGTATCTGGCCACTCAGTTCAACGAGTGGAGGCCGACGCCCTACGCCCCGGACTCGACCCACCAGCCGGGTCATGGTTTCCTTCCTCCCATGGAAATCCGTCCGCCCGCCGACGCACCGCGTTCCGGCATCCGCCCGTCGTGGGGTCCGTTCGTTCGGGCCGCCCTACTCTCTGTGCTGTGCGGGTTTCTGGTGTTGGATACGTACTCAGCACCCCGATTGCGTCTGCAACCGCCGGAGTTTGAGGTGGGCGGCGTGCTGGGGCTCATCATTTCCAGCGAAGACGCGAGTGCCCTGACGTCCGACCGTGTCTCCGGAATCGAGGTGTTCGCGACTCAGGATGTGGCTTCGGATCCGGGTGGGTGGCAGGCCCTGCCCGGACCGCGGGCCCTGACCAACGGAGTGCTCCGTGTGAATGCTCCCGTGGAGGGCGCCGCGCCGCGTGTCTTCTTCGTGGCCAGGGAATCCTCGACGATCCAGGCCGTCACGGTGCGCGATGCGCCGGGGCTTCGTGCGGCCGTCAACGTCGCCAAGCCGGGGACCCGGATCCTGATGGCGCCCGGCACCTATCCCGGAGGGTTCAATTTTGCAAACCTGCGCGGTGAAACCAACCTACCCATCGTCATCGCCGCCGCCGATCCGGCGGATCCGCCCCGGATTCAGGGGGGAGCTAACGGCATGCAGTTCTCGGACCCGGCGTTTGTGGAACTGCACGACCTTGTGTTCACCGGCGCCACGGGCAATGGCCTGAACATCGACGACGGCGGGTCCTTCAACACTCCGGCGCGTCAGGTCGTCCTGCGACGTCTGCGGATCGTGGATGTCGGGCCGGACGGGAATCGCGATGGGATCAAGCTGTCCGGGGTGGTGGGCTTTCGGGTGGAGGGCTGCACCGTCGAGCGGTGGGGCACGGGGGGGTCGGCGGTCGACATGGTTGGGTGCCATGACGGATTGATCCTCAGCAACCAATTCCGCCACACCCTTGCGACGGCCGCGTCGACGGGAAACGGCGTTCAGGCGAAGGGTGGGAGCCGGAATGTCATTGTGCGACGCAATCGGTTCGAGCACGCGGGAGCACGGGCCGTGAACATCGGCGGAAGTACCGGGCTGCAATTCTTCCGGCCGCCACTGGAGGCGGCGGGTGAGCATTGGGAGGCGAAGGACATCCGCGTGGAGGGGAACACGTTCATCGGTTCGGCGGCGTCGGTGGCGTTTGTGGGGGTCGACGGGGCGGATGTCCGATTCAAT
>JBBQIU010000297.1:0-5044 GCA_038325245.1 Verrucomicrobiota bacterium | reverse complement strand
TCGGCGTGGGCGTCGGTGTCGGCGTGGGCGTCGGTGTCGGCGTGGGCGTCGGTGTCGGCGTGGGCGTCGGTGTCGGCGTGGGCGTCGGTGTCGGCGTGGGCGTCGGATCCCCAGAGGGCTCCGACGCGACGGCGATCGCCGCCGTTCCCTGCAGCGTCACCGACAGTCCCGTCCGCGTCTTGGTCGCGATGACGCCAAAAAGAGAGTTCTCCTTGATCGGCCCTGTCGGGAGCAGCACGCGATCGTCCCCAGGCCCGTCCACTTCCAGGTCCACTTCCAATCGAACGAATTCAATCCCCCGATCCGTCACGTGAAACCCGGGAGGGCCCACAACCGAGGTCGCCCCTTCAGGCATCAATTCGTAATGCACGCCACGCTGCGTCCTGGTCACCGTCACCCGCCCCTCGGTCGCGGGCGGTACGGGGGAGGCTTCCGGAGCCACCTCAGGCTTCGGACTCGGGCGCACCAGCACAATCACCTCCTGCGCCAACACCAACGCATCCGGACTGGCCTTCTTCTTCGCCCACACGACGAGATACGTGTCTTCGGAAAGGGGTTCCGTGGTCGCGAAAAGCTTGCCTCCCTCGTCCGCAAACGCGGCGTCCGCGGTGAATCCGGAATCGGCATCCACAACGGATTTCAACCGCCGCGGTCGCTGAATCGACACCGATCGACCCTCCCCGACCGGGACCTTCAGAATCCCCCGTTTCACCGCGCCGTTTTCCCCGCCGCGATACGCCGCGTCGGGAATCTCCAGCCGGTAAAGCCTGTAGGTGACGCTTTCCTGGGCGCGCACGAGAGAGACGCGGGCCCTGCCCTCGTAGTCCTGAATCACCTCCGCGGGCTCAATTCCCACGCTGGGGTCCGGCCGGACGACGACACTCAGGATCGAATCGAGATCCTCGGGAGCACCGGGAAGGGTCGTCCGGAAAGCCCGGACCCGGAGGCTCGTGTCCTCACTCAGGGGCTCTGTGGTGGTGATGCGAATGTCACCCTTGGTGCCGCGCTCCGTGCCCGAGAGGATCTCCCTATTGGGACCCTCCTCTCGAAGCTGGTAGGAGATGCCTTCCTGGGACCCCGAGATCTGGACCGTCACCCGTTCACCCCAGGAAATCGTGCTCGCCTCCCCCGCGACTACCCACTGTCCGGGACCCGGGACGAATGTGACCGGCAGAGCGCGATCAATTCCAACGCGAAGGCCGACCGTCCCCGCGAGGTAGGTCTCCAGAGTCCGGTCGCGGACCTCGTCGTCGCGGCTGGCCAGGATGGTAAACGTGATGTCCTCTTTGATCGGCGGAGTGACGAGCACGATACCCTGGGCGCCACGATCCTCGGCCTCGAAGGTCTTTCCGCCCGTTCCCACGAACAAATTGCCTTCCTCATCGCACAACCGGTAACGGACATCCTTCTGTCCATCCACGATCTCCACTTCCACCGGCTCCCCCAATGCCACCTTGTGAGGAAATCGGAGCGGGAGGTCCCGCAGGGGATGGGGCAGCCCAAGGTTCAGCACCCGAACGAGCCGGTCGCGTGCATCCCGGGCGAATCGTTGTCCGGTAGTGCTCATGCCTCGGCCACCCTGGAATCCAGCCAATCGCGGAACGCAGACTCGAAGGCTGCCATCTCGGGAACGCCCAGCCAGACGACCCGTATGCGGAGGTGGGCCGGGGTTTCATCCCTCACCACCTTCTCGATAAACTCCCGTTCCCCAAGCCGGTCGATCCAGTCCGGAAAAACCGCCGTGAGCCACAGGGAATAGGGATCAGGCCCCGCCACACCGGCAAGGAACGACTCGGTGCGCCATTGCCGGTCCTCGCCTTCCTGCCACTGATCGAGATCCTCCTTCCGCGGCCTCAGAAGGATATGCTCGAGGAGGTGAAATCCCCCCTCGTCCTCCTTTAGCAGGACCGCCAGGTGGCGTCGGCGCACATCCCGGACCCCGAGCCGGCGCGCCACCCTTCGTTCCAGTCCCGAGATGTTCTCAAGGTTCCAGGAGGGGCGCGAATAATCGAAGGCGCGCCCGCGTCCGGCGCTGAGGTCGGAATACTCCCTCAGGTAGGTCGCCTTGGCCTCAATCCGGGCCCGCATATCCCGCACCCTCGCGAAATCGCCAAATTCCTCCGCATACCGCGCGAGAAGATGGTTCAACGCCCGATCCCGGCGGGACAGCGCCATGGCCGAATCCTCCGTCATCTCCTGAAGCCGCCCCGCATCGAGGTCGCCCAGCAATTCCGCAGAATCCGGGATTCCGCCGGGGAGTTGCGAGGAGTAGGTGGAGACCGGCCCTGCGTCAACCGAGAGGAACCGTGAAGCGGTTGCCACCTGGCTGAAGGAATTGGCCAGGATCTGGTCGAAAAACATCAGGTATCCCCGCAACTGGCGCACCTTCGCGCGACGTTCCGGAGTCGCTCCCGGCTCGAGCCCGACCAGACTCAATCCATAAACCCTCGGGAGGTGATGCTGGAACGAATGATACTGCGCGATCGCGCGCCGGGTGCCCGCCACCCAGATCCGGTCCCGCTCCGACCGCGCCAGGCGCCGCGGCGCACTCGCCGACTGCCGTTCCGCAAATCTTTTCGTGACGACCGCCGCATCGGGATCCCAGGTAAGACGACCGCGGCGGAGTCGGATCGCGCGGTTCGAGACAGACCGGGCGATGTCCAATACCGGCGTGCGCGTCGCATCCAGCGTGAGGTACCACTCCTCCTCCCGCACGCCGTCCGACAACTGGATGTCATACACCGCACGGACCCCTTTCACCCCCATGATCACCTGGATCACATCCGAGGTTCGCAGGCCCGGCTTGCGATCGAAGTCGGCCAGTTCCTCCGCGTCCAGAAAGCCGTGATCCAACGCTGGTCCCTCGAAGATCTCGTCGATGGAACCTCCGCGCAGCAGCATTTCCGACAAGGTATGGAACCGGATCCTGGGGGAGATGTGATTGGCGATCGCATCATAGATTTCCGCCAGGACACTTTCGGGATTGTCGACCTCGCCCACCTCGATTTCGGCCTGCACCACGATCCCCTGCCTTCCCAGGATCACGGGTTCCTCGGCGTCCTCGCCCAGGCTCCGACAGGCGTGGAGGCGGACGGCGACTTCGCGTGCCACGTCGGGTTCGGGCACGGTGCCCTCGGTCGCGATCAGGACGCGATAGACGCCCTGGAGCAGAACGGGGTTCCGGTGGGAAAGAGCCCCCAGGTAGAGTGTATCGTCCGAGGGGTCATGGAAAAGCAGCGGCTCGGGCTGCTCAATCGCCTCGATCCAGGCGTTCTTAACTCCGGGCACATCGATCACCACCTTGCGTCGGTCGATGGAGGTGACCGGATTGCACGTGAGGATTTCCGCAGGCGTAAACAGCGATGCGCCGGCGTCCCCGCCCTCGGCGCTCGCAAGAAGATCCCGGATGTCGAACTCGATGCGGTACGCGAGATCCGTCAGCGTGTAGCACAATTGCTCCAGAATCGTGATCCCCGGATCATGGGCGTTGTGGTCGGTCCAGGTGTCCCCGGCCCAACGCCGGATCCCGGCCAGCGCCGTCTCCCGAAGCCCGTCGAAAGACACGCGCGCGGCCGGGGGCGCGGCCTCCGGCGGGGTGATGGATTCGGCTGGGTTCATCCGGCGGTCGCGCTATTGGAGGGCCACCAGGACCAGGATTTCCCCGCGCCCGCTGGCCAGGGGCGCCAGGGCCTTGCCGATGATGGCTCCGACCGCACGGGCCGGGTCGAGGGCTTTCTGGGCGTGCCCGGGCGTTGCGCTCGTGGTCAGCAGGTCGCCCACGGCGATCGGTGCGGCGTCGGCGTCCACCTTGCACGAGAGACGACCGCACAACGCCACCGGCATCTCCGTCTCCTCGAGGCCAAGAATCATGCCGGGGTCACCCGACGCGATTCCGACCACTCGCCGATCGCACTCCTCGGAGCACCGGCGGACGCCCCCCTGGGCCTCCTCCCATACCACGACGTCTCCGGGTTCGGCGCCGCCGATGGTTTTGAAGCGTTCCGCGACATCGAGTGCTGCCGTTCCGAATCCGGCCTTGAGAATCACACGGGCCGCGGCGTCCAACCAGAGGTTCGGCTCACCACGAATTCCATCCATGCCGTACGCGGGGGGACGATTGACACCGATCAGGATTTTATGGCCCTGATCGACAATGAGCGGTCCGTTGACGGTGAGCTCGTCCCACAGCTTGACCACGCGCCGGAGGGGATTCGCCGACACGGTCCGGCCCAGAATCATGAGGGCGCCGTAATTGCTCGCGTTCTCAATGGCGGCAAAACCCAGGGCGTTGCCGATGCCGCTGTGACCGTGGTTCGTGGACGTGAAATAGATGTCGGAGTTGCCCGCGCGGATGGCTCCCCGGACGTCGAGCTTGCCATCGGGACTGGCGGTGCCGACACCCACATTTCCGGAAGCGTCCAGGTAGAGCGGAACGGTGCTGGCGTTAGGATTCCAAAAGGAGAACCCATTGTTCGTCCGGACACCGACGTCCCAGTAGTGGCCGGCCGCAACCCCTCCGCTTCGTCCGTACCGTATCGAGGCCCGATTCTCCGAGTCATGCCACGGCACGTGAAGGTTGTACGCCATGATGCCCGCGGCGCCACCGGCCCCGATGGTCACGTATTCGTTGTCGCCGTCGCCCCAGAATTTCGTCTTGTTCACCACGAACTTGGTCCACGCCCCGGCGCCTCCGGTGTAGACCTCGAGCGAATCCCAGATCCCCACCCTCCGCGTGCCGCTGGAAGAGTTTCCGACCAGCATCAGCGCCTTGTAAGTCCCCGTGTCGTTGGAGATTTCCGCGTTGTTGGCCTTCGCCGGAGTGCCCGCGTTGGCGAATCCCGACCAACCGGCCGTGAATCGGATCGGGTTGGATCCAGAGAGGATGCGGACGGCGCCTGCAACCTCGAGCGGATCGGCGGGCTGCAAGGTCCCCACGCCCAGGTTGCCGGTCTCGCTGTCGAGGAAGAGTCGGACCGTCGCTGCGTCCCCCAAGGCCAGACCCGGCCTGGGCGCCCCGGGTGGGCGTTGGGACCACTGCCAGGTC
>JBBQIU010000296.1:0-5050 GCA_038325245.1 Verrucomicrobiota bacterium | reverse complement strand
CATCCGATGGCGGGTTCCGAGCGGACGGGAGTCGGCGCGGCTCGGGAGGATCTCTTTCACGGGGCGGTTTGTGTGGTGACGCCGACCGCAAGGAGCGATGCGGGAGCCGTTGGGCGAGCGCGGGGACTTTGGGAGTCGGTGGGGGCCCGTGTTCTGACGATGACGCCGGAGCATCATGACGACCTGGTGAGCCGGAGTAGTCATCTTCCGCACCTTGCGGCGGCGGCGTTGGCCCGGTTCGTTCTGGCGCCCGAGCATCCGTCGGAGCAGGCGTGGTTGTGTGCGACAGGCTTTCGCGACACGACGCGGGTGGCGTCGGGATCGCCGGAGATGTGGCGGGACATCGCGTTGGGAAACGGGGAGGCTATCCTGAAGGCGCTCGATGGCTTCGAGGATTCTCTTGCCGAGTTGCGTCGTCTGATTGTCGAGCGGGATGGGGTGGGCCTGGAAACCTACCTTCGGATCGCGAAGGAGCGGCGGGACGGTTGGTGCGGACAGGGAGGAAGGGCGTCTCCGGAGTAGGAAGCCGGCGTCAGGCAACGGGACTTGTTCCTTGCCAATTCCGCTGAATTCAACGTGCCGTTACCATCGCTCATCGAGATTGAACCACTGCGGGAAGCCCCGGTGGCGAGGGTCATCGTGCCTGGTTCCAAGAGCATCACGAATCGGGCGTTGGCTCTCGCGGCGCTGGGTCGCGGGCGCACGACGCTCCGGGGCGCCTTGTGGAGCGAGGACACGCAGGTGATGACCGAATGTCTGGGTCGATTGGGATTCGAAGTGGAGGTTCAATCGGACCCGGCGGAGTCCGGTAACCGGACGATTTCGGTGGTGGGACGCGAAGGACGGATTCCGTGCTCCGGCGGGCGGGAAAAGCCGTTGGAACTGTTCGTGGGAAATGCCGGGACGGCGGCGCGGTTTCTTTCGGCGATGGTCAGCCTTGGGACGGGATATTACCGGCTGGCGGGGGTGCCAAGGATGCACGAGCGACCGCAGGCGGAGTTGTTTCGTGCGCTTCGGGAGCTGGGTTATTCCGTGGAGGCGTCCCGGGACCGTTTGCCGGCGGTCATTGCGGGGGGTGGTCCCCGGCCGGGCCGTTGTACCGTGAGCGTGAATGAGAGTTCGCAGTTTGCGTCGGCGTTGATCTTGGGCTCTCGGGTGGGGGGATGGGACGTGGAGGTGGCTGGGGGGGATGAGGAGGAATTGCCGTATGTGGAGATGACCCGGCAGATGTTGGGGCAATTCCCGACCGATGGCGGGGAGTTTGACGTGGAGCCCGATGCATCCAGCGGCAGTTATTTTTGCGCGGCGGACGCGGTGCTCGGGCGGGGGACGCGCGGGTACGGACGGATTCGGGTGGAACATTGGCCCGAATCAGGATGGCAGGCCGACGCGGCATTTCCGCGATACCTGCCCCTTCCGTCGGAGATTTCGAGATCCGCGGATCTGGCCGACAGCATCATGACTGCCGTGGTTTTGGCGCCGTTTGCGCGATGGCCGGTCCGGTTCACGCGATTGGGACGCTTGCGGGTTCAGGAGTGCGAACGGGTAACGGCGCTCAGGACGGAACTCAGCCGATGTGGCGGCCGGGTTGAAGAGGAAGGGGACTCGTTGACCGTTTATCCTTCACGGCTTCATGGCGCGGAGATCGAGACCTACCGGGACCATCGGATGGCGATGTGTTTTACGGTGTTGGGGTTGAAGGTGCCGGGCATGCGGATCCGGGACCCCGGATGCGTGCGAAAGACGTTTCCCAATTTTTTTGCCAAGCTCGCCGAGCCCCCGCCACGGGGTCTGGGAGTGATACTGCGGGCGGCGGGGGAGGGAGCCGCCCTGGTTGGGGAGGAACTGCTGGCGGACTGACCCGCCGAGGACGCCGCACTCACAGAGGACTTCATGAGCAAGAATTCGATTGTCATCACCATCGACGGACCCAGCGCCAGCGGCAAAGGCACGTGCGGGCGGTACCTCGCCCGGAAGCTTGGATTTCTCTTTGTCGACACGGGTGCCATGTATCGGACGCTCACGTGGCATTGTCTGAGAACCGGCGTCGACATTGGCGTTCCCGCACGCGTGATTCAGGCGATCCGAACCTGGGGAGCCGAACTCCATGCCTCCGACGACGAGGTGCGCCTGCGGGTGGACGGTTACTTTCCGGCCAAGGAGATCCGTTCCGACGATGTTTCAAACACCGTGGCGAAGGTGTCGCCGATCGCCGGAGTTCGGGTCTGGATGGTGCGAACCCAGCGCGAGTGCCTGGCCTTCGGGAATCTGGTCATGGATGGGCGCGATGTCGGCACGCATGTCTTTCCGGAGACGCCGTTCAAGTTCTTTCTGACGGCGAGCGAGGAAGTCCGGGCGCAGCGGCGAAGGGCCGAGGGTTCCGGGGACAACACGGCGGAGCGCGATCGTCGCGACTTGGTGCGGGCGGTGGCGCCCCTGGAAGCGGCCCGCGACGCGGTGACTGTCGACAACTCCCACGAGAACCCGGTCGTTACAGCCGAGTTCTTGCTGGCTCATGTACAGGCGCGTAAACAACTCCTCGGACTTTGAGCTTGGACATGCATTCCCGTGGCATGAGGCCTTCCGGATCCATCGTTGTGGCCATCGACGGGCCGGGGGCTTCGGGAAAGAGCACGGTGGCGCGGGCCGTGGCGCAGGCGCTGGGCTTCGCCTACGTCGACACGGGCGCCATGTATCGCACCTTCGCCTGGCATTGCCTCAAGTCGGGTGTGGACTTGAAGAATCCGAAGGCGGTTTCCGCGGGGTGCCGCCGATGGAAGACCCGGCTGTTCCTCGAACCGGACCCCGCGCCGGAGGTCGTGCTTCTTGTGGGCGGCTACCGCCCGAGGGAGGAGATCCGTTCGCGGGACGTTAGTTCGGCGGCATCGGATGTCGCAACGGTGGCGTCGGTCCGGGGATGGATGAAGCGAAAGCAACAGGAATGCGTCCGGTTTGGTGATCTGGTCATGGAGGGGCGCGACATCGCCACAAACGTGTTTCCCGAGACAGATTTCAAATTCTGGCTGGATGCCTCCCCGGACGAGCGAGTCCGGCGTCGGCGGGCGCAGGGGGTGGACGAGGATCTGGCCGAGCGGGACCGGCAGGACAGTCAGCGGGCGGCGGCACCACTGATGGTCGGGTTGGGGGCCGTCCAGATCGACACCACGGGACGCGAGGTGGATGAGATCGTGGCGGAGATCGTAGGGCGGGTGAAGGGGATGGCCGTCGGGGTTGGGCCTGCGACCTTGACGCCGGTCGCGACGGAGCGAACCCGCCCAAAGAAGATCTATTGACATCGTATATTTGGTTGATGAATCTCTCCTCCGTCAACCAACTAAGAGCCGATCTTAGTTGATTAGTGCAATCGGGCCGCGCCAGCCCGTTGAAAACAGCCCGAGCCTATCGTCATTCAGCCCACAAACTCCAACATGTTGATTATGAACCCCAAATTCCTCGGCGCCACGCTGGTGCCGCTCTCCCTCGCCGTCGCCGCGCATGCGGCGCTGGTCACCGACCCCAACGATCCGCGCGTTTGGCAGGGCGCGACCGTGGGGACGTTCGCCAGTCTTTATTACGGAAGTGATTCGGCGGCGAACCGCCAGTTGGTGGTCGACAGTGGGTTGCTAGATGATGGGATCTTTAGTTCGGCCGGATACACGGCTGCGACCTTGGTGGCGAACGCCTGGACGGCCAGCCCGGGAGCCGGCGGCGCGATCGGGGTGTCGTTCGACCTGACCGGTACGGGGAACTTCGGGTACGGAGGTGGCGGCGATCTCTTTTCGAACGCGAACAGCATCGACAATTACTGGTTCCAGAGCGGGGGAGTTGTAGGCCAGACCGTTTTCGATCTGGGTGTGGCCTCCGAGAAGGCCGCGATCTTCAACACGATCGACCATGGGCCGCTCCCGCAGGAAGCAATCGAATCCACCGTCTATTTCTCCGATGATCCGACGGGGCCCTGGACCCTGGCGGTGGTGGAGCGTGTCTGGTTGGAAGGGTTCCAGCCGAACCTGGGGATCAAGTGGGATGGGTTCGTTTACGCGGTCGGCACGGGCACGGCGGACATCTTCCGTTACGTCTCGATCATTCACGGTGGCCCGAGTGCGTTGATCAACGACGGCGACGATGAGATCAACGGGGTTCTTGGATTGAACTCGGATTTCACCCCGACCGTTCCGGAATCCTCGACGGTCGTGGCGGGTGCGATGGTCTTGTTGATGGGTGCAGCGGCGGTGAAGGCCCGCAAGCGGTAGACCTAAGGCATGGGATTTTGTGGGCCCCGTCGCCGATAAGGCGGCGGGGCCCTTTTTGTTGGGAGAGGGGAAAAAGCCATCGGAGCCATGGGACGTGGGGTGCCCCTGGGTTTCGGGGTACGACGCTTTCGGAAGGCGTTCGACTCGGGCTCATCCGCTTTCTAGGCTGACGCCGGTATGTCGTCGCAACCGCTGGTGATCGCCGGACGGGAGTTCAAGTCGCGCCTGATCCTGGGGACGGGAAAGTTCTCGTCACCGGAAGCGATGCGCGACGCCCTGGCGGCGAGCGGGTGTGAGATGGTCACGGTGGCATTGCGGCGGGCCGACCTGTCGGGCGAGCGGGATCCGTTCGCGAACATTTTGGAGTACGTGGATTCGTCCCGATACCTCCTCCTTCCCAACACGAGCGGCGCGATGAACGCGGAGGAGGCGATCCGTTTGGCGCGGTTGGCGCGGGCCGCGGGGTTGCCGAACTGGGTGAAACTGGAGATTCATCCGGACCCGCGCTTCCTGCTTCCGGACCCGATCGAGACGTTGCGCGCGGCGGAGGTCCTGGTGAAGGAGGGGTTCGTGGTTCTGCCGTACATCAATGCAGATCCGGTTCTGGCAAAGCGCCTGCAGGAGGTGGGCACGGCGACGGTGATGCCACTGGGCTCGCCGATCGGTTCGAATCGCGGACTCCAGACCCGGGACCAGATCCGGATCATCATTGATCAGGCGACGGTGCCGGTGGTTGTGGACGCGGGAATAGGGGCGCCGAGCCACGCGGCGGAGGCAATGGAATTAGGGGCGGATGC
>JBBQIU010000295.1:0-5058 GCA_038325245.1 Verrucomicrobiota bacterium | reverse complement strand
AGTTTGCGGCCCCGATCTTTGCGTTCGGGTTGGTGGCATTCGGGTTCCTCGGGATGGGGCCGGTGACGGACAACGCGCAGTCGGTGTACGAACTGAGCCAGATAGAGGGCCGGAAGGGCATCAGGGAGGAGATTCAGAAGGACTTTGGATTCAATCCCGACTTTGAGAATGCGAAGTACCAACTGGAGAAGGGGGATGGCGCGGGCAACACATTCAAGGCGACGGCGAAGCCGGTGTTGATCGGCACGGCCGTGGTGGGTGCGACGACGATGGTGTTCGGTATCATCATCCTGCTTGAGAATATGTTCGGGAACGCGATCACCAAGCTGAGCATTGTGCAGCCGGAGATCATCCTTGGGCTGATCATGGGAGGCTCGGTGATCTATTGGTTCACGGGGGCGTCCTGTCAGGCGGTGGTGACGGGCGCCTACCGGGCGGTCGTCTACATCAAGGAGAACATGAAGCTGGACGCCACCACGGCATCGGATGAGGACAGCAAGGAAGTGGTCCGCATTTGTACCGAGTACGCGCAGAAGGGCATGTGGAACATCTTTATTGTCGTCTTCTGCTTCGCCCTCGCGCTGCCCTTCTTCAATCCCTACTTCTTTATTGGCTACCTGATCGGCATTGCCTTCTTTGGGCTGTTCCAGGCCATCTTCATGGCGAACGCCGGTGGCGCCTGGGACAATGCGAAGAAGATCGTTGAGGTGGAACTTCGTCAGAAGGGCACCGACCTTCACGCCGCGACCGTCGTGGGTGACACCGTCGGGGATCCGTTCAAGGACACGTCGTCGGTGGCTTTGAATCCGGTGATCAAGTTCACGACGCTCTTCGGTCTGCTCGCGGTGGAGATCGCCGTGACGATGACTCATCAGGGCACGAAGACCCTGATCGGCGCGGTGTTCTTCCTTGTGGCGCTGGTGTTTGTGTACCGTTCCTTCTACGCCATGCGTATTCCGGAGGATGCGACCACGACCTGAGTGGTTGCCGCATCGGTGGGGGGATTGAGACCCCCACCGACACTCTGTACGGTGAAAGTTGCCTCGCCTCCCCGGCGCGGCTTTTTGTTGGGCAGGATATGAGGGGAATCCACCGCACCCGCCCCGCCCCTCACCTGGGAATGCCCTTGATCTCCTCGAGGTACCGCTTCGTCTTACCCGCCGCCCAGACAATCACGCGTCCATCCCGGCTCCATTCGGGGCGATAGCCTCCCCGCACGCCGTGGGCGATGTCGCCCGTCTGGAGATCGAAGATGTGCATGCTCAGGTGGTCATTCATGTCCGGGGAACTTGTGAAGTGAAAATGCCGGCCGTCCGGCGCCCAGACTCCGATATAATCCCAGTGCCTATCCTGATCGATCATCTCTTGGGTGTCTCCAGGGCGATCGACGAAGGCCCATTTGAGTTTCGCACTGAACTTCTCCGGGCCATTGAAGAAGTAGGTCAATCGCCGGCTGTCCGGATGCCACTCGAGACCCTCCTTGTATTTGTCTTCGCTTTCCGGTGTGAGCCGGGTCAGTCGCCGGTCCGCGAGGGAGAAGACGAAGACGTGATTGGTCTCGTCGAGCGGATGCCAGTGGTGCGGGCCGCCGTAGGCTAACGCGGCGATGTGTTTCCCGTCGGGCGACCAGCGCACATGCCAGCCGTCCCAGGCTTGGAGCGTCGCCAGCACCTCCCGCGTCTTCAGGTCTCGCGAGACGCGGCGAAGTTCCTTGTCCACCGCATAGGCGATCCACTGCCCATCGGGCGACCACACCGGAGAGATCAACCGGATCGCCGGGAATCGCTCGACGAGCCTCGACGAATCGTTCGTCGTCGACAGCAGATAAAGGCCCGACGTCCCGCGGACTTCGCCGGGGAGCGCGATCAGGCCGCCGTCAGGCGACACCTGCAGGAAGCTGCGTGGAAACCCCCCCGCGAGTGGAATGATGTCACCCAGACGGCGCGGTAACGTGCGTCCGGCGCGGTCGATGGCGAAGACACCCTGCTGCTCCGGCGTTTCGCCCGAGAAATAGACCGTCTCTCCGTCGGGCGAAAGCACGGGGTCCTGCCCGCGTGTCACCGGATTGGTCCGCGACAGATCGCCGGCGTCGGCCACGACGATGCGGGTGTCGGGTTCGGTGACGGCATAGACCAGCCGGGTGCCACCGGCCACGAACGCGGGCCTCGCCAGTTGCTGGCCCGCCTTCGAGAGGACTTCGACGGGGGATCCACGGGCCGCACCGGTCCGGAGATGGATGCGCAACCGCCACAGGCCACGGGTTGGATTGCGCGCCAAACCTCCATCGGACACGAAGTACACCGTGTCACCCTCCGGTCCCCAGACTGGGTCGGCGTCGAATCCCGGATTGTCGGTCAGGCGGATCGGCGTTCCGCCGCCACGGGGCACGAGCCACAGGTCGCGCCTGTCCCAACTTCCCGACTGCCGATCTGATACGACGAGCCAACGTCCGTCGCGCGAGAATCCACCGACCTCGACCGTCGCGGCCCCTGGGATTTCGGTCTCGGCCCAGGGAATCCGCTCTCCCGTCAGCAGGAGAGTGAAGAACTTCAGGTCCCGGGTGCACCCCGCCAAGCCCAGGCCGTCCGGTTGCCAACACAGGCGCCAGGGCCGCTCGGCTTCGGTCCAGTCAGGACCGATCTTCCGCGCCTCGCCGGTGGTCGCATCGAGGAGGAAGGCGGCATGGACATTCGTGGGTCCGTCCACCGTTCCGCCGGCCGGTCTAAAGGGCATGAAAACCAGGCGCCGGCCGTCCGGCGCCCAACGAGGCATACCCACACGCCCGCTGTTGCCAGGCGTCAGCCAGCCCTCGGCGCCGCGAATGTCGAACCGGCGCGTGGTCGACGTCACCCGCTCCCAGATCAACACGTCCGTTGGCAGCGCGAAGGCGATGCGCTCACCATCCGGAGAAACGTCGAAATGCGCATGGAATTCCTCGACGGCCAACGGGCTGGGCGTCAGTGGCTCGGTCCGTCGTGATTCCGGCGAGAAGGACCGGATTCCGATTCCCAACGCCACGAGCACCACCGTCAGCGCGGCCAGCTTCCGCGCCTGCGCCCACCGTTGTTTGCGAACGCGTCGTTGCTGCAGCGACCCTCCACCGCCGAGCAACTCCAGGTCCGCCCGCATCTCCACGGCCGTGGCGTATCTCCGGCTGGCATCCGGCTCGCATGCGTGCAGGATCACCTCGTTCAACTCCTCCAGCCCCGCGCGTTCGGCATCCTCCCGCAACAGGGTCGGCAGTTCCGGGAACTCGGTCCGATCCTGGCCCGTCGCCATCTCGTAGATCATCTTGCCCAGCGCGTAGATGTCGGCGGGCGCCTTGCCCGGACCCTCGGGTGGCAGGTAACCCTCCGTACCCACGCACGACATTGATGCGTCGGATGACGCCACAAGTCCGATGTCCGCCAGCTTGGGCTGGCCGCGCACGAAGATGATGTTCGATGGCTTGAGATCGCGATGCACCAGGCCCCGGCCGTGCAAATACACCAGCGCGTCGGCCAACTTCAGCCCCATCCCCACGCACTCCGCCACAGGCAGGCGGCGGCGCTCCTTCAACACGCGGCGGAGCGTGCGGGGGACGTAGGTTCCGGGTTCAAGGTTCGAGGGTTTGGGTCGGGCGGCTCCGGGATCCCCCGTCTTCGTTCCCGAAACCCCTGGTCCTGAATCCTGGGAACCGGACATCCGAGAACCAGCCACTTCCAACGGCTCCCCCCCGGCCGCGTCCGCCAACTCCATCACGTAATAGAACCCGTCCTCGAACCGTCCTGCGTGCAAGATGTGCACGAGTCCCTCGTGGGCCCGCGAGATCGGCTCGAACTTTTGAAGGCCCTCGAACTCGCGCTCGACCACCCGATCGTCGTTGGGTCCCTCCCGCCGAACGAACTTCACGGCCCGGAATTCCCCAAGGACGGTTCGCGCCAGCCACACCTCGCCGTAACCGCCGCGCCCGATGGGCCGGAGCAGTTCGTGGTCGGGAATCGCCGCGGGCGGGGGAGGTGGAGTTGGGGCAGCCATGGTGCCAATCAGTTTCCGATCCGCTGGCGGACGGCCCGCAACAACCTCCGTCGGACCGCCGCCTCTTCGGAGCCTGTGCGGTATCGCCCGAATTTCGGTGCCGGGCCAAGCCAGAAGAGCTCCAGCGTCAACCGGAAGAAGGATGTGCTGAACTCGAACTTCATGCATGCCTGCCATTCGCCGGCTCTCGGACATTGGCCAGCGGCTGTTTGTTCTTGGCTATGGGCTATGGGCTATTGGCAATTCTAGCGGACTCCGCAGCGTCGGAATCTTCCTGGTTCATGTTCCCCTCGTCGCTTCGAAGCGTTTTTCCAGGCGTCGCACTTCTTCGCGCACGAGGCGCGACACCCTGTGCCGCGCCAGATACACCTGCGCGGCATTGACCTTGAGCGTCCGAACCACCTCGCGCACGGGCCATTCCTTCACGACGGACAAGTCGAAGATCTGGTAGTGCCGGGGAGTGACGCGTGCCTTGACCCGCTGCATCGCGGCGTTCACCAGGTTGCGCTGCCATTCCTCCTCCCACACCGGCTGGAGGTCCGCCTCCTCTGCGGGAATCCGCTCGGCAATCGGCGTGCGCGGCGTGTCCTCGTTGGAGGGAAAGGCGCCCGGGCCGGACCACGGCGGTCGCTTGCGGAACTGGTCCACGATGCGCCACCGGGTGATCTGCAAGAGCCAGGCCTTGAAGGATCCTTTCTCATCGTATCGAAACCTCGGCATCTGCTTCGCCACGGACACGACGGTTTCCTGCACGAACTCCTCGGCTTCGGTCTCGGTCAGGCGAATTGCGCCAAAAGTTTTGTTACCGGTGATGAGGGTGTGAATGGGGTTGGAAGGATACGTTGTGCCAGAAGTCCTGTTACCGTGGCTGGAGTGGATAAACTGATGAGGCAAACGACACGGCAAGAGGTGCTGGGGAGGCTGAGGCGACGGTATGAGAATGCGGGTCTGGAGCACAAAACCAAGCTCCTGGACCAGGCGGTGGAAGTGCTGGGTTATCACCGGAAGGCGGCGATCAGGGCACTGGGTGGGCAGGAGAAG
>JBBQIU010000294.1:0-5066 GCA_038325245.1 Verrucomicrobiota bacterium | reverse complement strand
GCTGACGAAGCTGAACGAGCAGCCCAGCCATGGGGCGGCGCCATGCCACCTGGTGGTGGATGCGACGGGGCGTTGGGTCCTGGTGGCGAATTATTCGGGGGGCAACGTGGCGACCCTGCCGATCGCGACGGACGGCTCCCTGGGGACCGAGAATCACACGGTGGTACAGCACGAGGGCTGGAGCGTGAATCCTCAGCGCCAGGGTCGGGCGCACGCGCATTCGATCAATCTGGATGCCGCAAACCGGATCGCGGTGGCTGCGGACCTCGGGATCGACAAGCTTCTGATCTACCGGTTCGATGCGGCCACGGGGACGCTGGAACCGAATGCGACCCCGGCGGCCAGATTGGCGGCCGGTTCCGGCCCGCGCCATTTCGCCTTCGCACCGAACCAAAGGCACGCCTATGTCATCAATGAGATGCTTTCGACGATCACGGCTTTCCGCTACGACGCACGCGCCGGGGAACTGACCGAAATCGAGACCGTGCGGACATTGCCAGCGGGGTCGGATGCGTGGAACTCAACGGCGCACGTGGCGGTTCATCCGTCAGGAAGGTACGTGTACGGATCGAACCGGGGTCATGACAGCATCGTGGTGTTTTCGAAGGACCGCCGGGGTCGTTTGACGTGGGTCGAGAATGAGCCGACGCAGGGTAAGACCCCGCGGAACTTCGGCATTGATCCGACCGGCCGCTGGCTGCTGGCGGCAAACCAGAGCTCCGATTCAGTGGTGGTCTTTCGGGTGGATCCGAAGACCGGAGCCCTGGAGCCCACGGGGCGAAAGATAGCGGTGGGAGCGCCCGTCTGTGTGACGTTCCTTGGGACAAGTCGGTAAGCGATCCATGCGATTTGCCGCGTAGACACAGAGCAGATCAGCCGCCTCCTCCACGGTCACTCGCTGGTCGCCACTTCGTTCGGCAGGTGCTTGAGGCCAGCGAGGGTGGGGTCGATTTTGTCGGCGATCTTTCCGTCGCGAATTTCAATGCGGCGAGGGGTGAGTGCGGCGATTTCGGGGTCATGGGTGACGATGATGACGGTGCGGCCTTCGCGGTGGAGGGTGCGGAACGTATCGAGGATCATCTCGCCGGTATGAGAATCGAGGTTGCCGGTGGGTTCGTCGGCGAAAATGAGGCGGGGGTTATTAACGAGGGCGCGGGCGATGGCGACGCGCTGCTGCTGGCCACCGGAGAGCTGGGATGGGCGGTGTTTGGAACGGTTTTCCAAGCCGACGGTCTTGAGGGCGCTCATGGCGCGCTCATGGCGATCGCGGGAGGACATTCCCGCGTAGATCATCGGAAGCTCGACGTTTTGGAGCACGTTGAGCTTGGGAAGAAGGTTGAAGAACTGGAACACGAAACCGATTTTCCGGTTCCGGATCTGGGCGAGTTCGCGGGGGGATGCGTTTTGGATTTCAGTGCCGTCGAGGCGGATGGTTCCGGTGGAAGGGGAGTCCAGGCACCCGAGGATGTGCATGAGGGTGGACTTGCCACTGCCGGACGGGCCGATGATTGAAATGAACTCGCCGCCGTCGATGTCGAGGTGGATGCCGTCGAGGGCCCGGATTTCCTCTCCGCCGAGGTGGTAGACCTTGGTGATTTCGCGAAGTTCCAGCAGGGGCATGGAGGAATCCGTGGGGAAGGGGGCTTGAGAGGGGGCTTGGGGGTACGTTGGATGGGAACGGGAATAGTGCGGGCGATCAGGTTCCGGGGCGATTCACCACGGGCTTGGGGGTGGTCGAGCCGGAGGGGGCGCCCGTCGCGGGGCGGGTGGCGGCGGTGGAGGCACTCGCCGTGGCGGAGACAGCGGCGGCTGGGGAGGCGACTTTGGTGGCTGGAGGAGGAATGACTTGGGAGAGAGCAGGACCGCCGGGTGGGCGGGGGGGTATGCCGGCGGGTTGTTCGAGGGCGACGAGTTCGCCCTCGGAGAGGCCGGACTTGATTTCGACTTTGAAGAGGTCGGAAACACCGATGACGACAGGACGGCGCTCGGAGGTATCGCCGTTCCTGACGAAGACATAGCGCTCGCCCTGTTCACTAAAGACCGCGGTGAGGGGCACGGTAAGGACGTCGTCGGCGGCGGAGACCGGGATGGTGATGCTGGCCGTCATGCCGGGTTGGACCCGGGGGTCGAGGTTCTTAAGAAAGATGCGGGTGGCATAGCCCTTGATGTTGTTGCGGAGGGTGGCCTGCGGGGCGATACGCTCGACCTCGCCCTGAATTGTAAGGCCAGGGAGGGCGTCGACCTGGACTTCGACCTGCATGCCGGACTTGAGGTGGGTGACGTCGGCCTGATTGACGTGGGCATTGATCACCATGGCGCTGAGGTCGGCGATGGTGAGGACTTCGGTTCCGCTGTTGAATCCGCCCGAGCCGGAGACGGCCTGGCCGACGGAGACGGGACGGGTGAGCACGGTGCAGTCAAACGGGGCCATGATACGGGCTTTGGAGAGGCGTTCGCCGGCGAGAGCCATATCCTTTTCGGAGCGTTCGATGGCGTTGCGGCCGATTTCGTGGTCTTTGATCGCGGATTCGTGGCGTTGCTGGCTGGCCTCGTAGGCTTGTTCGGAGAGGAGCTTGGCTTCGAAGAGTTCCTGCTCACGAAGGTAGTCGCGTTTCGCCTGGTCCATGGCGATGCGGGCCTTGTCGAGTTGAAGCTTGGTGTTGTCGATCTCCTTCTGGCGGGTTTCGACCTCAAGGTTCAGGTCACGGTCATCCAGAGCGAAGAGGAGCGACCCCTTCTTGACCTGGTCGCCGACGTCGACAGGGAGTTCGCTGATGCGACCGTTGACCTCGGGCCGGACGGAGACCTGCTCGGCGGGGCCGATTTCGCCGGCGACACCGACGGAAAAATTGACGGCACCGCGTTCGACGGCGGCGGCGGTTGGGCGGTTGGTACCGTTCTCCGAACCGGGGCCGGCGCTGGCGGGATTGCGAGAGAAACGCCAGAGGCCGAAGCCACCGACGCCGAGGACGATGATGGCGAGGATGATCGCTCTCATGAATGCATAAACAACGCCCTGAAACTAGGGTGGGCAGGGGCGGGGCGCAAATCCGGAGTTGGAAAAGGTACGCATGCGTACCTCCTGCGGCGCATTGGGCGTTCGACTTTCGAGAGGGTTCAGTGCAAGGAATTGGGTCTGATGGCCAGGCGCCGTACCCGTCCTCGCACCCCGCCCCGAAAGGCGCGGGGTGTGCTTTCTTGGCTCGTGGTCCTGGCCATGGGTGGGGTGGTGGGGTGGCTCTGGTGGCGGGCGGCCTACGGTCCCGGAGAGTCGGACGTCCCGCCGCCAAGTCTTGGGGAAGGGTGGCGGGGCCATACCGCCGAGGAACTGATTGAATCCGTCCCCTTTGCAACTCAGGAAGCATCGCCCGGTCTTGACCAAGGTTCGCGTCGGCGTCCCCAGGCGCGGTCGGCGTTGCCACCCCCGTTGTTTCCCACTGAGCTGCTGGTGTTTCCGACGAATCCTGTGGTGCTTCCGGCTCCCGGCGCGACGGGAACCACGATTCGGTTGGAGGAACCCCCGCCGGGATCGAAGGAGGGGGAGAACGTTCTGGCCGTGCAACTGGCACTCGCGCGTCGGGGCATTTCGTCGGGACCGATTGACGGCGTGGTGGGTTCGCAGACGAGGGCCGCGCTGCGGATTTTTCAGCGGGTCGAGGGATTGCCGACGACCGGATCGATCGATCAGCGGACGGTGCCGCGCTTGGGGTTGGGGCAGCCCATCCTGACAAACTACACGGTGACCGTGGAAGATCTGTCCCGGCTGACGACGGTGCCGTCGACGTGGCTGGGGAAGTCGAGTCGTGAGCGGCTGGACTTCGAGACGATGCTTGAGTTGGTGTCGGAGAAGAGCCACGCGCATCCGCGACTGATTCGGGAGCTCAATCCGGGGATCAACTGGCACCGGGTCCGGGTGGGGACATCGGTGAGGGTGCCCGCGTCCGCCTTGCCGCCGCTGCGGGGTCGGGCGGGCTTCGTGAAGATCAGTTTGTCGGAGAAGGCGCTGCGGGTGTTCGATCCCTCATCGAACCTGGTGGCCCATTTTCCGTGCAGCATTGCGCGGAAAGTGGAGAAGCGGCCGGTGGGGGAATTGCGTGTGGTCCGGTTGGCGCCGAACCCGAACTACCGGTTTGACCCGCAGATCTTCAAGGATTCGGCGGAGGCGCGAAGGATCGGGCGGAAACTGATGATTCCGCCGGGGCCGAACAATCCGGTGGGGACGGCGTGGATAGGGTTGAGTCGGGCGGGGTATGGGATCCATGGGACGCCGCATCCGGAGGACGTTGGGCGGACGGAGTCGCACGGTTGTTTTCGGCTGGCGAACTGGAATGCGGAGTTCCTGATCCGAGCGGCCTGGGTGGGCATGCCGGTGTTCGTGGAGCCCTGATAAACTGAGAATATCCTGTTGTGTCGTTTTGAAGGTGTGTTAAAAGCCCGCCCCCGCGTTGGTTGCGACCAGGGCGGGGAACATTCTTTCGCACGTTTATGTCACAGCATAACAGCCTACGTTCAGCATCGACCCTGGGGGCCAAACGCAACGTCTTGAAGCGGTTCGAGCGCGTTGAAGTTCTGCGCAAGCGGCTTCAATGGAAGGAAGGCGACCGGGTTACGGGCCTTCGCAAGACGAAGCCGAACGAATAATAACGGCCGGCCGCGTCCGCAGACCGGCTGTCCCCTTTGTCCGAGCGCGCCGGCGGCGGCCCCGCGGGGCGCGCTTTCCTTTCCTTTATCCCATTCCTCCGATCCCTCCAGTGTCCTCGACCACGGCGGTGCGACTCCAGAAGTTCCTAGCCGACGCCGGCGTGGCGTCGCGTCGGGCGGCGGAGGGCTTCATCACATCCGGCCGAGTCTCGGTGAACGGGGAAGTGGTGAAGACGCTCGGAACCCGGGTCGAGTCCGCGACGGACCGGGTGGAGGTGGACGGCCGTGTCGTGCGGTCGATCCGGAAGATGTACGTCGCGCTGAACAAGCCCGCCGGGTACACCTGCACCCGGTCGGATCCCCACGCAGCCAGAAGGGTCGGGGAATTATTGCCGGCGGAATGGACGAGTCTTTACCCGGTGGGA